>NZ_JBCLUZ010000063.1:0-607 GCF_039548395.1 Luteimonas changyuni | reverse complement strand
AGCCGCTGCTCGCTGATCGCCGGGCGCGTGATGTAGCGGCACAGCTTTTCGAGCTTGTGGCTTTCGTGTGCTTCCGCGGCCACGCCGGCATGCAGCGAGAAGCCGCCGACCTTGCCGGCGTCGCCCTCCAGCGAGCCTGCGTCACCGGGCAATGTTTGCAGCGTGACGACCTTGCGGCCAGCGTCGCGACCGGTGGCGATGCGGTAGGTCATCGAACTCATCCGCAGCCCATCCATGCCGTCGTCGCTACCCGCGCTGTCGGACAGGAACACGGATTCGTCTTCGCCTTCGAGCCAGCCGCGGCGCGACAGGTGCCGGCACACGCGATGCGCGATGGTGTTGGCGACCTGCGTCAGTTGCGCAGAGGTGGGGGCACGGGCGCGGCGCAGGCGCGGCTTGCGCCGCGGGGGCTCGACGTTCGCGTCGTACACGCCGTCGAGCCACAGCATGTGGAAGTGAACATTCAGGTTCAGCGCGCTGCCGAAGCGCTGGATCAGGGTCACCGCACCGCACTGGGCGCTGGCGCGGTCGATGCCGGCTTGATCGGCCAACCAGCCGGCGATCACGCGCTGCACGATGCCCAGCACCGGGCCAATGGCTTCTGGCT
>NZ_JBCLUZ010000062.1:0-667 GCF_039548395.1 Luteimonas changyuni | reverse complement strand
TTGACAGTGATGTATCCTATCGGATACAGTGCGCCATGATCACGTTTCTCCGCACATCCGAGTTCGACGCTTGGCTTAAGGCACTACGTGACCCGATCGCCAAAGCCCGCGTTATCGCTCGCGTTCGCTCCGCGGAGGCGGGAAACCTTGGCGACGTAGCTCCGGTCGGAGAAGGTATTTCCGAGATGCGGATCCATGTTGGGCCCGGGTATCGGCTTTACTACTGTCGTAGGGACGAGGTGATCTACTTGCTCTTGTGCGCTGGCGACAAGTCTTCCCAGCAGCGAGACATCCGCACAGCTAAAGCCTTGCTCCAAGGCCTGGAGAGTTCCCCATGAAAAAGATCGCCGTGTTCGACGCTGCAGACTACCTGGACAATGATGTCGTCATTGCCGAGTACCTGAACGCCGCTCTTGAGGACGAGAACCCCAATGTGTTCCTACAAGCCATCGCGGACGTGGCCAAGGCGCGCGGCATGACAAAGCTCGCCAAGGACACTGGACTTGGTCGCGAGAGCCTCTACAAGGCACTCGCTCCGGGGGCGAAGCCTCGCTACGACACTGTCATCAAGCTTGTCCGTGCGCTCGGGGTGGAGCTTCACACGTCGCCAGCCCATGCAGGGCAGGCCTAACGATTCGTTCAAGCCGATGCCGCTTCGCGGCACGGC
>NZ_JBCLUZ010000061.1:0-2415 GCF_039548395.1 Luteimonas changyuni | reverse complement strand
TCGAGATCCTGAAGCGCTACCCGGAGCTGAAGGTCGAAGTGGCTGGCCACACCGACTCGAAGGGCACCGACGCGTACAACCAGTCGCTGTCGGAGCGCCGCGCGACCGCGGTGTACGACTACCTGGCCTCGAACGGCATCGATTCGTCGCGCATGGTGGGTCCGACCGGTTACGGCGAGAGCCGCCCGATTGCTCCGAACACCAATGACGACGGTTCGGACAACCCGGACGGCCGCGCGCGCAACCGCCGCACGGAGCTGAACGTCCAGAACTGAGGACGTCGGCACAGGTGACACCACGGAGCCCGGCCTTGTGCCGGGCTTCGTGCGTCTGGAGGCTGCTAGACTCCCGCCCTGTGCACGAGGAAGCGGGGCAAGAGCGATGAAGCGGTCAGCGTTGATGGGTGTGGCGGCGGTGGGCCTCCTGGTTCCGGGAATGGCCTTGGCGGCGATCGACTGCGGCAGCCTGCCCAGCGCGGGCGTGGCCGCGCAGCGGGTCACGGTGCTTGCGCCACTGGCGACCGAACTGGTCGCGCCCTCGTACATGCTCGGCGCCAACAGCGGCGTGCTCGGGCATGCATACGACGAGTCGCAGACGGTGGACGAAGTGCTGTTGCGCCGGCGCATCGAAGGCTGCCGCAACGTGGCGATCGCAGCGCCCGCCAGCGTGGCGGATCCGAACGATCCCGGCGCTTACAAGCCCAAGACCGAATTCGACAACACGCCCTGGCGTTTCGACATGAACCAGAACGGCCGGCAGATGACCGCCGACGAGTTCGATGCCTGGATGAAGACGCGCGGCGTCCGCATCGCGCGCGGCAGGACTCCGGTCCCGGCTGCTGCCGCGGCCGCTGCCGATGGCACTGTCGCCGCGCCGGCCGGTGGGGTGGTTCTGCCCGTTGAAGGCGTTCCCGCCCAGGCTCCATCCGCCGAAACCCCGCCCGCGGAGGCTCCACCTGCCGAAGCTCCGCCCGCCGGGGTCCCTGCAGACGACGGCTCCGAGCCGCGCTGAGTCCCGCCACGGATCGCGACGGGCCGCGGCGCCGTTGCGCCGCGGCCTGGGCGCGCTTCAGCCCTTGATGACGCCCAGTTCCTGCCCGATGCGGACAAAGGCGTCGATGGCCCGGTCCAGGTGCTCGCGCGTGTGTGCGGCCGACAGCTGCGTGCGGATGCGCGCCTGGCCCTGCGGGACCACCGGGAAGAAGAACCCGATCGCGTAGATGCCTTCCTCGAGCAGGCGCTCGGCGAAGCGCTGCGCCAGCGGCGCGTCATACAGCATCACCGGGCTGATCGGATGGGTTCCGGGCTTGATGTCGAAGCCCGCGGCGACCATGCGCTCGCGGAAGTAGGCGGTGTTTTCCGCCAGCCGCTCGCGCAGCTCACCCGCGGCGTCCAGCATCTGGAAGGCCTTGGTGCCCGCGGCCACCACGTGTGGCGGCAGCGAGTTCGAGAACAGGTACGGGCGCGAGCGCTGGCGCAGCAGCTCGATCACTTCCGCCTTCGCCGTGGTGAAGCCGCCCAGCGCACCGCCCATGGCCTTGCCCAGGGTGCCGGTGATGATGTCGATTTTTTCCAGCACGCCCTTGACCTCGGCCGAGCCGCGGCCGGTCGCGCCGATGAAGCCGGTGGCATGGCATTCGTCGATGTGGACCAGCGCACCGTACTTCTCCGCCAGCGCGGTGATCTCGTCGAGCGGGGCGATGAAGCCGTCCATCGAGAACACGCCGTCGGTAGTGACCATGATCGTGCGCGCGCCGTCGGCCTTCGCCTGCTTGAGCTGCGCTTCCAGGTCCGCCATGTCGCAGTTGGCGTAGCGGTAGCGCTTTGCCTTGCACAGGCGCACGCCGTCGATGATCGAGGCGTGGTTGAGCGAATCGCTGATGATCGCGTCCCCTTCGCCCAGCAGCGGCTCGAACAGCCCGCCGTTGGCGTCGAAGCAGGCGGCATAGAGGATGGTGTCCTCCTTGCCGAAGAAGCTGGAGATCGTCTGCTCCAGCTCCTTGTGCAGGTCCTGGGTGCCGCAGATGAAGCGCACCGAGGCCATGCCGAAGCCGTGCGTGTCCAGGGCATCGCGCGCGGCGGCGATGATGTCCGGATGGTCGGCCAGGCCGAGGTAGTTGTTGGCGCAGAAGTTCAGCACCCTGCGGCCGTCGGCCAGTTCGATTTCAGCCGACTGCGGGCTGGTGATGATGCGCTCGGCCTTGAACAGGCCCTGTTTGCGGATTTCGGCCAGGGTCTGGCTGTAGCGTTCGGTCAGGGACACAGGACACCTCAACGATGGGGAAGGCAGGTGGGGGGGGGGGGGGGGGGGGGGGGGGGGGGGGGGGGGGGGGGGGGGGGGGGGGGGGGGGGGGGGGGGGGGGGGGGGGGGGGGGGGGGGGGGGGGGGGGGGGGGGGGGGGGGGGGGGGGGGGGGG
>NZ_JBCLUZ010000060.1:0-3966 GCF_039548395.1 Luteimonas changyuni | reverse complement strand
GGAGGCAGGGGGGATGCCCAGAGCCGGCCATGGATGGCCGGCGGCCGGAACTGGGAGCAGGATGCGCATATTCCGGCTGGGCATCCCCCCTGCCTCCACGGCGGGCAGCGCACTCCCTCCGGAGCAATCACCCGCACCCTCCCGGAGCAATCACCCGCACCTTCCCGGAGCAATCACCCGCAAGCTCCACGCAATCGGGAGAAGAACCGTTTTTTTGCCGGGTTCACCGGGACAAAGGTGACCCGACGGCACCTACTCGGTGCGGGCGACCTGCTCGCTCTCCACCACCATGTCCAGCACGTTCACGATGGACGAAGCGTCCGCGGGCACGTCCTGGCGCCGGAAGCGGTCCACGCGCAGCACGTTGCGCACGCCGGGCTGGTGTTCGTAGCCTTCGATCTCTTCGTACAGCGGGGCCCATTCGCCGGTGCCCTGCTTGAGGCCGTCGGCGTCGTACTGCAGCTCGCGGACCTCGAGGCAGCGATGGTCCGGCATCAGAGGATGGTCGCAGTCGATGCGCTCGGCCGCGACCTCCAGGAACACGCGTTCCGGGTCACCTCCGTGGCGGGTGCGCGCGTTCGGCGCGCCGGTGAAGGCCAGCGTGTCGCCCAGGGCGTTGACCAGCTGCAGCCGCGGCGGCTCGCCGGCTTCGACGTCGAGCGCATGGCTGCCGGCCAGGCGGGTATGGGCTTCGCGCTCCATCGCCATCAGCGGCTCGGCGCAGGCCATCTGCGTGCTGATCATCGGCCCCAGGGTGAGTTCGCCGGCGGCCAGGTTGAAGTCCGCGCCCATGCCGTTGCAGGCGTTGGCCACCGACACCCGGCCGTCGGCGAAGTCCAGCTGCAGCGGGGCCTCGGCATTGGCGAACAGCGCGTCGATGCGGGCGCCGTCGGCGGCGGTGGCCGAGTCCAGCTGCCAGTGGTAGCCACCGAGGGTGGCCGCGACGTCGGGGACGGGCGCGTGGCCCGGGGGAGCCGGAGCCGGTTCCGATGCCGGCGCGGTGGCGGGCGTCGAAGCCGACGGATCGTCGCCGGTGCCGGGCGAACAGGCCGCGAGCGCGAGTGCCAGCGGCAGGGCGAACAGGGACGGATGGTTCATCGGGCGATCTCCAGGGGCAGGGACAGGGGCCAACGCGCGGCGGCGCCCGACGGGGTCGGGCGTGGCGTCATTCGCCCATCGGCAGCCACAGCAGCAGTGCCGCGCCCAGCAGGATGCGATACACGGCGAAGCCGGTGAACCGATGGTGCTCGATATACCCCAGCAGCCATTTGACGACCATGAAGCCGGTGATCGTGGCCGCGGCGAAAGCGATGCCGACGTCGGCCCAGGCTTCGCCGCCCAGTCCGCCGTCCATCGCCAGCTCCAGGAAGGTGTAGGCGCTGGCCGCGAACATGGTCGGGATGCCGACCAGGAACACGAACTCGGCCGCCGCCGTGCGCCGGCTGAGGCCGAACAGCATGGCGATGAAGATCGCCGCCGCCGAGCGCGAGGTGCCGGGAAAGACGCCGGCCACCACCTGCGCCAGGCCGACCAGGACGGCGATCGTCCAGGTGACCTCGGTGCCGTCGGGGCTGCGACGCTCGGCCACGCGTTCGGCGACGATCATCCACACGCCGCCGATGATCAGCGCCCAGGCGATCGGGCTTACGGTTTCCGGCAGCTCCCAGCCCAGCAGGCGCACCGGCAGGCCGACGAGCGCGGTGACCAGGAAGGCGACGGCCAGCTTCATCGCGTAGTCGCGGTTGCGGGCCTCGCCAAGGCCGGTGGCCAGGCCGGTGATGCGCTCGCGGAACACCAGGGTGATGGCGAGGATCGCGCCGGCCTGGATGACGATGTTGAAGAAGTCCGAGCGCGCGCCCAGCCAGTACTGCGCGATCAGCAGGTGGCCGGTGCTGGAGATCGGCAGGAACTCGGTCAGGCCTTCGAGGATGCCAAGGAGCAGGGCGGCCAGCGGGTCGGTCATCGGCAGGGATCCAGCGGTGCGGTGGATGGGTGCGGCGGCACGGGCTGGATGAACAGGGCCACGTGCGGCGCGCGTACAAGCGCGGGAGCATAGCGGATCGGGTCAGCACCAGGATGGTGCATCCGTTTCATGTGCGCACCAAAGAAGGGCGTCATGCGCGTGCAGTCCGCGGGAAATTCACGTCAAATCAGACGCTTGTGTGATGGCATGGCACTTGCGTTCAACCGCCCGATGCCCGGCCTCCCGGGCCCCCTGACCATCCGGAGCCACCATGTCCATCGAAACCGTCGAAAAGCTCATCAGCGACCACCGGGTCGAATTCATCGACCTGCGCTTCTCAGACATGCGCGGCGTGCAGCACCACGTCACCTATCCGGCGTCGATCATCGAGCCGGCGCTGTTCGAGGACGGCAAGATGTTCGACGGCTCCTCGATCGGCGGCTGGCGCGGCATCCACCAGTCCGACATGGTGCTGCTGCCCGACCCCGACACCGGCTTCCTCGACCCGTTCACCGCCGATCCGACCCTGGTGCTGACCTGCGACGTGCTCGACCCGACCACGATGCAGGCCTACAACCGCGACCCGCGCGGCATCGCGCGCCGCGCCGAGGCCTACCTGAAGTCCAGCGGCATCGCCGACCAGGCCTTCTTCGGCCCCGAGCCCGAGTTCTTCATCTTCGACTCGGTGCGCTATGCCAACGACATGGGCCACACCTTCTTCCACGTGGATTCGGAAGAGGCCGCGTGGAACTCCGGCCGCGAATACGAAGGCGGCAACACCGGCTACCGCCCGGGCGTGAAGGGCGGCTACTTCCCGGTGGCGCCGCTGGACTCGCTGCACGACATCCGCGCCGAGATGTGCAAGACCCTCGACGCCATGGGTATCGAGACCGAGGTCCACCACCATGAGGTCGCCAACGCCGGCCAGTGCGAGATCGGCACCCGGTTCAACTCGCTCACGCGCAAGGCCGACGAGCTGCTGACCACCAAGTACGTGGTCAAGAACGTGGCCCACCGCAACGGCAAGACCGCCACCTTCATGCCCAAGCCACTGGTCGGCGACAACGGCAGCGGCATGCACGTGCACCAGTCGCTGGCCAAGGCCGGCGTGAACCTGTTCGCCGGCGACGGCTACGGCGGCGTGAGCCAGACCGCGCTGTGGTACATCGGCGGCGTGTTCAAGCACGCGCGCGCGATCAACGCCTTCTCCAATGCCAGCACCAACAGCTACAAGCGCCTGGTGCCCGGCTTCGAGGCGCCGGTGATGCTGGCCTACTCGGCGTCCAACCGCTCCGCCTCCTGCCGCATCCCGTACGTGAGCAATGCCAAGGCGCGCCGCATCGAGTTCCGCTTCCCGGACGCGATGAGCTCCGGCTACCTGCTGTTCACCGCGTTGATGATGGCGGGCCTGGATGGCATCAAGAACCAGATCGACCCGGGCGGCCCCAGCGACAAGGACCTCTACGACCTGCCGCCGGAAGAGGCCAAGGGCATCCCGACGGTCTGCCACTCGCTGGACCAGGCGCTGGAAGCGCTGGACGCCGACCGCGAGTTCCTCAAGGCCGGCGGCGTGATGAGCGACGACTTCATCGATGCCTACATCGCGCTGAAGATGAAGGAAGTCACCGCGTTCCGCTCGGCGACCCATCCACTCGAGTACCAGATGTACTACGCGATCTGAGAGCGGATGCGGGACTGCGCGGCGCGGCGGCGGGGGCCAAGGCCCTTGAGGACTCATGTCCCCCGGCGCTGGCCTGCGGCCATCGCCTCCTCCTTGACTTCGCCCTCAAGGGCCTTGGCCCCCGCTGCGCAGCAATGTGCGGTGGCTGGTGGGAAAAGGCACGGGCTTCTGCGCACCTGCAGCCGAAGCGGGCCCAGGGGGGGGGGGGGGGGGGGGGGGGGGGGGGGGGGGGGGGGGGGGGGGGGGGGGGGGGGGGGGGGGGGGGGGGGGGGGGGGGGGGGGGGGGGGGGGGGGGGGGGGGGGGGGGGGGGGGGGGGGGGGG
>NZ_JBCLUZ010000059.1:0-4614 GCF_039548395.1 Luteimonas changyuni | reverse complement strand
AGGGCGACGCCGGCAAGGTCGGCGGCTTCTCGCTGCATGCCGGCGTGGCCGCGGAAGCACACGAAAGCCACAAGCTCGAAAAGCTGTGCCGCTACATCACGCGCCCGGCGATCAGCGAGCAGCGGCTGTCGATCTCACCGCAGGGTAGGGTGCGGTATCAGCTCAAGACGCCGTGGCGAAATGGGACCACGCATGTCGAATGGGATGCGGTGGATTTCATCGCCAAGCTGGCCGCACTGGTCCCGCCACCTCGCGCGCATCTCACCCGCTTCCACGGCGTATTCGCCCCGAACGCGAATCTGCGCGCGCAGTTGACACCCTCGGGGCGCGGCAAGCGGCCTGCGGGCGATGCGGCGCCAGTGGACGTCAGCGCCCACGACGAGCCGCGCAGCCCCGAGCAGAAGCGCCGTGCGATGAGCTGGGCGCAACGGCTCAAGCGGGTCTTTTCCATCGACATCACCACCTGCGCCCACTGCGGCGGCGCGGTACGGATCGTCGCCAGCATCGAGGAACCCACCGCCATCCGCGCCATCCTCGCCCACTTCGAGAAGCACGGCGCGCTGGAGCAAGCGCACTACCGGCCCGCAGCGCGCGCCCCGCCGCCGGCCGCGTGACGAGGTGCCGGCCACTCAACCGGAAGCGAAAGCAGAATCCGATCCGATGCGGCCACGACCCCGCAGGGCTGCGCTCGGCCCTGTGCCGGGATTCGGTGAGAAATGGCTACGCACTGAGCCGCTGCGTGGCCCCGCGATGTCGAAAACCCACGCATGAACCCCCGATCTGTGCCCGATCTGTGCCCAAAGCGGCGCTTGCGCGGCCGCTTCCTACCCGCCAGACTCGCAAAAAAGGGCGGTTGAACTTCCTATACCCCCGGGTGAGGGCGGCGGAATTGGGGAAGTTGCCCGAAGGGCGGACGCGGGCAATCCCGCGGAAAGCGTTCTTCTTGCGCGCCACCGGATCCCCCTGCTACGTTCGCCCCATGCACCGCCCCGCCACCCCCGCCATTGCCCGCAACGACCGCGCCAACAACCGCGGCTCGAACAATCGTGCGCGCCCGGCGTGGGCGGGAGGCTAGGCGGCGGCAACCGCGATACCCCCCGAAACCCGCGCCCGGCGCGGGTTTCGCTTTTTCCGCGCAGGGAGCATCCATCGCCGGCCGTCCGGCACAAGGAGCCCCACCATGTGTTCGATCCTCGGGATCTTCGACCTCCGCCCCGGCGCCGATGTCTCGGTGCTGCGTCCCCTCGCGCTGTCGCTGTCCGCGCTGCAGCGCCACCGCGGCCCCGACTGGAGCGGCGTGCACGCCGACGCCAACGCGCTGCTGGTGCACGAGCGCCTGGCCATCGTCGATCCGCTGGGCGGTGCGCAGCCGCTGCGCTCGGCCGATGGCCAGCTGGTGCTGGCGGTCAACGGCGAGATCTACAACCACCGCGAGCTGGAGGACGCGACCGGCGACGGCTATGACTTCCAGAGCGGCTCCGACTGCGAGGTGATCAATGCGCTCTACGCCGCAACGATGGACGGCGTGGAGGGCCGTCGACGGGCTGCCTGCGAGGACATGGGCGCATGGCTGTCGCGCCTCAACGGCATCTTCGCCTTCGCCCTGTGGGATCGCGACCGCGGCCGAGCGATCATCGCCCGCGACCCGATCGGCGTCTGCCCGCTGTACTGGGGTCATGACGGCGATGGCCGGCTGTGGGTGGCTTCCGAGATGAAGGCGCTGGCCCGCAGCTGCGCCGACGTCGAGGTCTTCCCGCCGGGGCACTGGTACGACACCGCCACCGGCGAACTTCGCCGCTACTACGAGCGTCCCTGGCGCGAGCGCGGAGCCACGCTGGGCCGCCGCGTCGAACCGGCGGCGCTGCGCGAGGCCTTCGAAGCCGCCGTGCACCGGCAGATGATGGCCGACGTGCCCTACGGTGTCCTGCTTTCCGGCGGTCTCGATTCCTCGCTGGTCGCGGCCTGCGCCGCGCGTTTCGCACGTCGCCGCATCGAGGACGACGATGCCTCCGAAGCCTGGTGGCCGCGCCTGCATTCCTTCGCCATCGGCCTGGAAGGTTCACCCGACCTTGCCGCGGCCGAGATCGCGGCGAAAGCGCTGGGCACGGTGCACCACGGCTTCACCTACACGGTGGAGGAGGGCATCGACGCCCTGCCGGAGGTGATCCGCCACATCGAAAGCTTCGACGTCACCACCGTGCGCGCGTCGACGCCGATGTACCTGCTGGCGCGCCGGATCAAGGCCATGGGCGTGAAGATGGTGCTGTCCGGCGAGGGCAGCGACGAGGTCTTCGGCGGCTACCTCTACTTCCACCGCGCGCCCGACGCCGACGCTTTCCACGAGGAAACCGTGCGCAAGCTCGACGCCCTGCACCAGTACGACTGCCTGCGCGCCAACAAGTCGATGATGGCCTGGGGCGTGGAGGCGCGCGTTCCGTTCCTGGACCTGGAGTTCCTGGAGCTGGCGATGGGCATGGACGCGGAGGCGAAGATGGTCGCGCCGCGCCCTAACGGCCGCCCGCCGATCGAGAAGGCGGTGCTGCGCGAGGCCTTCGAAGGCGTGCTGCCGGCGTCCATCCTGTGGCGGCAGAAGGAACAGTTCAGCGACGGCGTCGGCTATGGCTGGATCGATGCGCTGAAGGTGCGGGCCGCGGAGGTCGTGGGCGATGCCGCCTTCGCCGATGCCGCGAAGCGTTTCCCGCACGACCCGCCGGTCACGCGCGAGGCCTACTGGTACCGCAGCCTGTTCGAAGCCGCGTTCCCGGGCGAAGCCTGCGCGCGGACGGTGCCGGGCGGGCCGTCGATCGCCTGCTCGTCGCCCGCGGCGATCGCCTGGGACGCGGCCTTCGCGGCTGCGGCCGATCCTTCGGGGCGGGCGGTGGCCGGGGTGCACGCGGCCGCGCGATAGCGCCTTGCTTCGCGATGTTGCCGCGGTCGCTGCGCGGAATGCACCAGCAGGCTGCCGCCCTCGGGCTCCGCCACGATGCGGTCGCCCTTGACGCTGGTGACCGGCGCGGGGCCCGGAACGCAGACGGCCACCGCGGGCGGTGGCCGTCGTCGGATCGGCGATGGTGACTCAGTCCTTGCCGTGGCCCTTGCCGTTATTGCCGTTGCCGTTGTTGCCGCGACCCTTGTTGCCGTTGCCACTGTTCCCGCGGCCATTGTTGCCGCTGTTGCCACGGTTGTTGCCGCCGTTGCCGTTGCCCTTGTGGCCATGGCCGCGATCGGGACCCGAGCGCGACCAGTCGACCCGCACCGGGCGATCGATCACCACGGTCTGGCCCCAGCGGCCATAGGTGTCGACCTGGCCGCGCTTCAGCGCGTGGAAGGCCGCGGACCCGGGCTTGATGCCCATGCGCTGCGCCACCGCGCCCCAGCCCTGGCCCGGATGGCGATCGTATTCGTGCACGACGTCCAGGCAGGGCACCCCGAGTGCATGCGCGATGGCGCAGGCGTAGTAGACATCGCCAGGCGCCCAGCCACGACGGTCGAGCAGGTCGACCAGCAAGGGGCGCGGGGCACCGTAGTAGCCGTGCATTTCGTCGATGAACGGATCGCGGTAGCGTCGGCCATAGTCGTTGATCTCGCCCAGGCGCGCGTCGACCCAGACGTCGCCGGTGCGGACGTTGTAGCCGATGGTCTGCGCCGCGGCGGTCGTCGCCGTGCTGGCAAGGCCGACGCCGAGCGCAAGCGCCAGGATGTCGAGTCTGCGGATCGCCATGGTGGGCTCCTTCGAGTGGTCGAGACGATGCGGAAACACTTTGCGCACGGGCGATGAATCCGCGGTGATCGTCCCCGGCGGGCGCCCTCAGCGCCCCTCCAGCACGAGGGAATGGCGTGCCGGGCCGGGCAGGAACGGCGACGGCCGTCCCGACACCCAGTCCTCGTGCCCGGCGCCCCAGAACGGCGACAGCGGGTGTCCGCTCTGGCCCCCGGGCTGGTGGATGATGCCCTCGGCTTCACGGCCCGGTGCGACCACCATGCGCTGCGAGGCGCCCATCGCCGGTGCTTGCACGCGTGGCATGTGGCTGTCGCCGGGCAGCGGGTCGGCCGGCATGCACAGCGTCTGGCGCAATGGTCCCGGCAGGGCCTGGGCCAGCGGATGGCAGATGCGTGCGGTGTTGGCCTCGCCCCAGCTGCGCTCCGTCAGCGGACCGGCCGGCGCGAGCTCGTCGCGCACGGCGGCTGCAGATTCCTCGAACAGCGCGTCCCAGTCCGCGTACTGCGACGGCAGCAGGTGCTGCGGACGCTGCGTCACCAGCGGCCAGGCCACGCCCTCCAGCTGGGGCAGCGCCGGCATCTCGAACGCATCGCCAAGCGCGGCGCGCGCGGGCGCCAGCAGTCCGAGCGAAATGCGTTCGTTGACCGCGTTGCGCCACGCCCGCACCAGCCGGTAGCCGGTCGAGTCGACCGAGGCGCGTCCATCCCAGTCGGCGCTGGCATCGGCCAGTGCCCGGAGGGCGGGGGCGTCCTGCACGCGCGCGCGCAGCCAGAAGCCATTGGCCCGGTGCTGGGCATCGTGCAGCGCGTGATCGCCGGCTGGTTGGCCGATCAAGCCGGCATCGACCGCGCCAGCGCCCAGTGCGGTGCGGTGACCCTGATCCAGCGCTTCGG
>NZ_JBCLUZ010000058.1:0-6115 GCF_039548395.1 Luteimonas changyuni | reverse complement strand
GAGGCAGGGGGGATGCCCAGCCGGAATATGCGCATCCTGCTCCCAGTTCCGGCCGCCGGCCATCCATGGCCGGCTCTGGGCATCCCCCCTGCCTCCACGGCGGGCAGCGCGCACCCTCCCGAAGCAATCACCCGCAAGCTCCACGCAATCGGGAGAAGAACCTTTCTTTGTGCCGGAGATGGGGCCGCCTACTCCAGTCCCTCGGCCTGCAGCGCGGCGCGTACGCCCGGCTCGGCCTCCATCCGCGCCTTGTAGGCGGCGATGTTGTCCAGCCCGGACATGTCCAGGCCGGTCCCGTGCGCCCAGCGCACCGTCATATAGAAGTAGGGGTCGGCGAAGCTGCGGAATCCGGCCAGCCAGTCCCTGCCTGACAGGCGCTTGTCGGCGGTTTCCATGAGCTTGCGCACCGCCGTCCTGGCCGTGGCCTTGACTGCATCGTGCTGCGCTTCGTCGCCGATGTAGCGCGACGGCCGGAAGATCGGCTTGAAGGCCGGGTGCAGATCCGAGTTGACGAAGGCGAGCCAGCGCGTTGCTTCCGCGCGCTGGCGCGGCGAGCCGTCGCCCGCCAAGCCGGCCTGCGGATGGATGTCGGCGATGTAGCCCATGATCGCGGCGTTCTGGGTGAGCACGAAGTCGCCGTCGACCAGCGCCGGCACCGCGCCGGCGGGATTGATGGCAAGGAAGGCCGGTGCCTTCATCGAGTCGCCGTCGAGGATGACCACCTCATAGGGAGCGCCGGTCCACTCCAGCGCCATGTGGACGGCGGTCGAGCAGGCGCCCGGCTTCGAATACAGCTTCATGTACGGCTCCGCGGTGGGTAGGCCGTCATCATCCGCGCAGCGGGCGGCCCGCTCAAGGCCGGGCCAGGGGTGCAGGCGGCTGCGCTGAGTGCAGTCCTGCGGACCCCCGGGTCACGACCTGGGCTTGAGGCTCTGCACGCGCAGGAAGGTGTGGTCGCCGATGGTCGCCACCTGGTAGGCGTTGCGCCAGCTCGGGCTGGCGATGGCATGTGCCAGGAAGTGGCTGGCACCGGGCACGACTTCCTTGCGTTCACCGGCCGGCAGCGCCCAGTTGCTCTGGGACTCGAGCGCGATGGTCACGGCCTGCGACCAGGCTTCGGTATTGGTCAGGCGCGTGTTCGGCGAGACGATGGTCGGCGCGAACTGCTTGCGCGCGGTGACCACGTCGCAGACCGAATCCCCCCACAGGCCGCTGTCGGCGCGGCGCAGGGCGACCTCGGCCACGGCATGCTGGCCGAGGACGGACTGGTCGCGGGCTTCGAGGTACAGCGTGGTGCTGAGGCAGAGCGAATCTGCGGCCGGTGGCGGCATGATCGATGCCAACCACAGGATCCAGGCGAGTTTCATGGCGGCTCCTTGCTCCGTTGCGCCGCCCGCACGGCTTTGGCGCCGGATCCCTGGGTGGGTCCGGGCACCGCAGTGCGGATCGGCCTGGCGTGTTGGGGAGGGCGGCGGCACTCTGTGGCGCTTTGCTGCCCGGGCGCGAAACCCGCGGGAGTGCGGGTCGTGCCGGTTCCGCCGAAGTGGCGACGGAGAAAGTGCGCGCAAGGTACTGCCGGTTTTCGCAATCCCAGCTGAACAGGGGGTCGGCAGCCGGCTGCGAAAGGCCCGGAAATCCCTCAAAGCGCAGCGGCGAGTCGGCTCCCCTGGTCGATCGCGCGCTTGGCGTCGAGCTCGGCGGCGACGTCCGCGCCGCCGATCACGTGCAGCTCCATGTCATGCCCGGCGAGCGCGTCGACCAGCGCCCGCTGCGGCTCCTGCCCGGCACAGACGACCACATGGTCGACGTCGAGCACCTGTTCGACGCCGTCGATGGCCACGTGCAAGCCGGCATCGTCCACGCGGTGGTACTCGACCCCGCCCGTCATGCGTACGCCCCTGGCCTTGAGTGTCGCCCGGTGGGTCCAGCCGGTCGTCTTGCCCAGTCTCGCGCCTGGACGCCCTGCGCTGCGCTGCAGAAGCCACACCTCGCGCGCCGGCGGTTCGGGCCGCGGGGGCTGCAGGCCGCCAGGCGTGGCGGACGCGGGATCGACGCCCCATTCCTCCATCCAGCGGACCGGATCCAGGCTGGTCGAAGGCCCGTCATGGACCAGGAACCCGGCAACGTCGAAGCCGATCCCTCCGGCGCCGATGATCGCCACCTTCCGGCCGGGGCTGACGTTGCCGAGCAGCACGTCGGTGTAGCCCACCACGCGAGGATGGTCGTGGCCTTCGAACTGCGCCGCGCGCGGAACCACGCCGGTGGCCAGCACCACGGCATCGAAGCCGGCCAGCAGCTGCGGCGTCGCACGGGTGCCCAGGCGCAGGTCGACGCCGGTTTCGCGCAGTTGCAGCCGGTAATAGCGCAGGGTCTCTTCGAACTCCTCCTTGCCCGGTATCCGCCGCGCCAGGTTGAACTGGCCGCCAATCGCATCGCCGGCCTCGAACAGCGTCACGGCATGGCCACGCCCGGCCGCCACCGTGGCGCAGGCCAGGCCCGCCGGCCCTGCGCCGACCACCGCGATCCGCCGTGGCGCGGTGGTCGGGGGATAGACCAGCTCGGTTTCATGGCAGGCGCGGGGGTTCACGAGACAGCTCGCGCGGCGATTCTGGAACACGTGGTCCAGGCAGGCCTGGTTGCACGCAATGCAGGTGTTGATCGCATCCGCGCGGCCGGCGGCGGCTTTCGCCACCCAGTCCGGATCGGCCAGCAGCGGGCGTGCCATCGACACCATGTCCGCCTGCCCGGTGGCGAGGATCGACTCGGCGATATCGGGCATGTTGATCCGGTTGCTCGCCACCAGCGGCACCGAGACCTCGGGCATGAGGCGGGCGGTGACCCCGGCAAAGGCGGCCCTGGGCACCGAGGTGGTGATGGTCGGAACCCGCGCTTCGTGCCAGCCGATCCCGGTATTGATGATGCTCGCGCCGGCTGCCTCGACCGCGCGCGCCTGGGCCACGATCGCCGGCCAGTCGTTGCCGTCCTCGACCAGGTCGAGCATCGACAGGCGGTAGATGATGATGAAGTCCGGCCCGCAGGCCTCGCGCACGCGGCGCACGGTTTCCACGGCGAAACGCATGCGGTTCTCGACGCTGCCGCCCCAGCGGTCGTCGCGCCGGTTGGTGCGCGCGACCGTGAACTGGTTCAGCAGGTAGCCCTCCGAGCCCATGATCTCGACGCCGTCGTAGCCGGCTTCGCGCCCGAGCCGCGCGGCGTGGGCGAAGGCGTCGATCTGGCGTTCCACGCCGCGCGCGGACAGCGCCCGGGGACGGAACGGATTGATGGGTGCCTTCAGCGCCGACGCCGACACCGACAGCGGGTGGTAGGCGTAGCGCCCGGCGTGCAGCAGCTGCAGGCAGATGCGCGAGTCATGGGCATGGACCGCATCGGTGACCTGCCGGTGCCGCGCCACTTCCGCGCGCCGCGTGAGCTTGCCGGCGAAAGGCTTCAGCCAGCCGCTCAGGCTGGGGGCAAAGCCGCCGGTGACCATCAGTCCGACGCCTCCGGCGGCGCGCTCGGCGAAGTAGGCGGCGAGCCTGGGGAAGTCGCGCCGCCGGTCTTCCAGCCCGGTGTGCATCGAACCCATCAGCACGCGGTTGCGCAGGGTGGTGAACCCAAGGTCGATGGGCGAAAGAAGATGCGGGTACGGAGATGCGGTGGTCATTCACATTCGCCGGCGTACGGGATCGGTCACGATGCGGGCTTGCGACATCCGCGGCAAGGGGCCGGCTTGGCCGCGCCGGCCGAGTTGTTAGAGTGGGGTTAACGCCACCTTCACATCTTCAAACCTAACCTGCACTCCGATGGCGGCCCGGGAGGCGGCCGTCGTGCCCCACAACTCGAGTGATGCGGTTCCGGCGCGGCCGGATTCCGTGCACCTTTCCAAGGAGCGACACCATGATGAACAAGAAGTTGCTGTGCGCAGCCCTGCTGGCTGGCTTGGGCGTCGCCCCCGCCGCCTTCGCCCAGGATTTCGACGACCGCTGGTACCTGACCGGTGGCGCCGGCTTCAACCTGCAGGACAATGACCGCGGTACGCGCGATGCGCCGTTCGCAACGCTTGGCTTCGGCAAGTTCATTGCCCCGGCGTGGTCGCTGGATGCGGAGCTGAACTACCAGAACCCGAACAACGACGCGAACCAGGACCTGAACTGGAGCCAGTACGGCATTTCGCTGGACCTGCGTCGCCACTTCCTGGCCGAAGGCCGCAACTGGGCGCCTTACGTGCTGATGGGCGTGGGCTACCAGCGTTCGGAAGAAGAATACGACGCGTTCCCGAGCCCGGTTTCGCCGGGTGAGCGCGAAGACGGCAACTTCGCCGCCAAGGTTGGCGTGGGTGCGCAGGGCGGCACGGGTCGGGTCAAGATCCGCACCGAGCTGGCCTACCGTGCCGACTTCGACGACACCAGCGTCAGCGCCCCCAGCGAAGACTGGTTCGGCGACGTGCTGGCTTCGGTTGGCGTCGTGATTCCGCTGGGTCCGGAGCCGACCGCCCCGGTGGCCCCGGCGCCGGTGGCCCCGAGCTGCGCGGACATGGACAGCGACGGTGACGGCGTGAACGATTGCGACGACCGCTGCCCGGATTCGCAGCCTGGCCAGACGATCGGTCCGGACGGCTGCCCGGTGCCGGTGTCGATCGACCTGAAGGGCGTGAACTTCGACTTCGACAAGTCGACGCTGCGTCCCGACGCGGTGTCGATCCTCAACGAGGCGATCGAGATCCTGAAGCGCTACCCGGAGCTGAAGGTCGAAGTGGCTGGCCACACCGACTCGAAGGGCACCGACGCGTACAACCAGTCGCTGTCGGAGCGCCGCGCGACCGCGGTGTACGACTACCTGGCTTCGAACGGCATCGATTCGTCGCGCATGGTGGGTCCGACCGGTTACGGCGAGAGCCGCCCGATCGCGCCGAACACCAATGACGACGGCTCGGACAACCCGGACGGCCGCGCGCGCAACCGCCGCACGGAGCTGAACGTCCAGAACTGAGGACGTCGGCACAGGTGACACCACGGAGCCCGGCCTTGTGCCGGGCTTCGTTTTAATGGATGGTTAACATCTGCCTGAATTGTGTATCATTACGCCGCGACTGGCAGGTTGGGCGGGCCGGTGGCCTGGCCCCGCACGCCCTCCGCCTTCCCCCGATTCATTCCTGATTGGTTTAGGAGCAAATTATGAAAATTCGCGTGTTGAGCACTGCCCTTCTGGCAGGTCTGGTTTTCTCGCAGGTAGCTTCCGCCCAGGATTTCGACGATCGCTGGTACCTGACCGGTGGCGCCGGCTTCAACCTGCAGGACAATGACCGCGGTACGCGCGATGCGCCGTTCGCAACGCTTGGCTTCGGCAAGTTCATTGCCCCGGCGTGGTCGCTGGATGCGGAGCTGAACTACCAGAACCCGAACAACGACGCGAACCAGGACCTGAACTGGAGCCAGTACGGCATTTCGCTGGACCTGCGTCGCCACTTCCTGGCCGAAGGCCGCAACTGGGCGCCTTACGTGCTGATGGGCGTGGGCTACCAGCGTTCGGAAGAAGAATACGACGCGTTCCCGAGCCCGGTTTCGCCGGGTGAGCGCGAAGACGGCAACTTCGCCGCCAAGGTTGGCGTGGGTGCGCAGGGCGGCACGGGTCGGGTCAAGATCCGCACCGAGCTGGCCTACCGTGCCGACTTCGACGACACCAGCGTCAGCGCCCCCAGCGAAGACTGGTTCGGCGACGTGCTGGCTTCGGTTGGCGTCGTGATTCCGCTGGGTCCGGAGCCGACCGCCCCGGTGGCCCCGGCGCCGGTGGCCCCGAGCTGCGCGGACATGGACAGCGACGGTGACGGCGTGAACGATTGCGACGACCGCTGCCCGGATTCGCAGCCTGGCCAGACGATCGGTCCGGACGGCTGCCCGGTGCCGGTGTCGATCGACCTGAAGGGCGTGAACTTCGACTTCGACAAGTCGACGCTGCGTCCCGACGCGGTGTCGATCCTCAACGAGGCGATCGAGATCCTGAAGCGCTACCCGGAGCTGAAGGTCGAAGTGGCTGGCCACACCGACTCGAAGGGCACCGACGCGTACAACCAGTCGCTGTCGGAGCGCCGCGCGACCGCGGTGTACGACTACCTGGC
>NZ_JBCLUZ010000057.1:0-7381 GCF_039548395.1 Luteimonas changyuni | reverse complement strand
CCCCCCCCCCCCCCCCCCCCCCCCCCCCCCCCCCCCCCCCCCCCCCCCCCCCCCCCCCCCCCCCCCCCCCCCCCCCCCCCCCCCCCCCCCCCCCCCCCCCCCCCCCCCGGGCCCGGACCTTTTGCGCAGTCGGGGACGAAGGCAACGTCGAGTCGACGTCGAAACCGGTTGGATCGTCAACGGACCAAGCGGCGCCGCCACGACCACGGCCGCGGCTACGCCCACGCCCACGACCACGGTCGCGAGCGCGCCCGCTCTTGATCTCCGTCCCGAAGCCAAGAAACTCCATGGCCCGTCCCGTGCACAGGGGGTGTGCGGAGAGCCGGCCATGGATGGCCGGCGCTCGGCCGCTGGGAGCAGGACGCGGAGACGGCCGGCGCAGCACACCCCCTGTGCGCGGGACGGGCAGCGCGGGCTACAACGGAGAAACGCACGGAACGGGCAGCGCGGACCAGAACGGCGCAGCTCCCGCGCAACACCGTGCTCCAACTGTCACGTCAGCACCCCGGAGCCGCGAGAAGAACCAGCCACTCCGCCGGCCCGGCCGTACGTCTCTCCCTCAATCGGGAGAAGAACCTTTTCTTTGCCTGCCTTGCACAAGGGCAGAAATGGCTTCTGTATTGCAGGCAGGGTTCAATATGGACAGCTGCCACCGGCACGTCGACCGGTTCGGGAGAGTCCACGGATGAACAAGGGCAAGCGCCGCCTCCGGCGCGCAGGCTGGATCGTGCTGGGCAGCTGGCTGGCGTACCTCGCTGCCGGCAACGCCTTCCTCAACGTCGACGCGGCGCAGTCGCTGCTCAAGCGCAAGCCGGAAAAATTCCAGATCGCCTGGGATGGCGGCCACACCCTGCTGCCCGGGCGGGTGGCGCTGCGCGGGGTGCGCATGCAGGGGCACGCGCGGCGTACGGCGTGGACGGCGCAGGCCGCTCGCGCCCGCGGGCGGATCGCGCTGCTGCCGCTGCTGAAGCGCGAGATCCGCATCCCCTGGGTGGAGGTCGAGTCGGTGACCGGTTCGGTAGGGCGCGTTGACGTCGAGATCCCGTCGCCCGCGCCCCGGCCCGGCGGCTGGACCCTGCGCTTCGACCGCATCGCCAGCGACAGCATCGAAGGTGGCCAGGTGTTTGGCGTGCACATCGCCGGCAGTGGTCGCGCGGAAGTCGGCTTCAGCAAGCAGTTCCGCGGCGGGCCGGCGGAGCTGTTCCCGTCCACGGCCACCTTCTCCGGACTCTCGCTTGGCGACGGTGAGGTGCAGTGGCTGCACGAAGGCGCGGTCGAGGCCGCGTTCTCGATGCCTGCGCTGCCGTCGGGGCAGTCCGGCCTGGCGCGCTTGCAGGCCCTGCAGGCCTCCCTGATGCTCAAGGGCAGGCCGCTGGGCCTGCGCGCCGAGCTCGACGATGCCGGCCGCTACGCCTTCCACCTGGCACCCGGTGCGGAAGGCGGCGAACTGGATGCGCGGCTGTCCCTGCGCGACGGCGCCCTGGAGCCGGGTGGGACGCTGCGGCTGGAGCTGCCGCTGCGGGCACGCGACGCGGACGGCGCGGCGGCCGACAACGCGCTGGCGCTCCGGGTCGAGGTGGATGAGGACCTGCACCTGCACGCGCAGCTGCCCGACCGCGACCCCGCGCAGCCGAGCCTGGATGTCGCGCTGCGCCTGCCCGGCAACGCGCTGCCGCTGGGTGACTGGCGCACGCGCCTGGTCGGCAGCGAGGGCCACGTGCGCGGCCGCTGGCACATGCCCTCGATCGGCGGCGTGCTGGCGCTGTTCATGGACAGCGACTGGCTGGCGCTGGAGGGCAGCGGCGGGATCGAGGCCGACCTGCAGATCGGCGGCGGTCGACTGCGCGAGGGCAGCACGCTGCGGGTGCGCGATGTGCAGGCTCGCGCCGACGTCCTGGACACCCGCTTCGAAGGCGTGGCACACGCCGACGCCGTGCTTGCCCGCGAGGGCGAAGGCGGGCTGCAGTCCCGCGTCGAGCTGGTGATGGAGGAGTTCAGTGCGGCGCGGCATGACCAGCCGGAGCAGCCGCTGGTGAGCGGCCGCGACCTGCGGGTGCGGCTGGTGTCGGACGGCCGCCTCGAGCACCTGCGCGAGACCCTGGCCGCGCATCTCGTGTTCAAGGACGCGCGCGTGCCCGACATCGCCGCCCTCAACGCATGGCTGCCCAGCGACGGCCTCCGCTTCGGTGGCGGCAGCGGCACCCTGGGCGCCGACCTCCGGCTCGACGCAGCGGGCGACATCGGCACCGGTTCGCTGCGCGTTGACGCGCGCCGGGCGCGCATCGAGGTCGCGGGCCTCGAACTCGCGGGCGACGTGGCGATCGACGGCCGCCTGCGCGGCGGCAACCTGCGCGACGGCCGGCTCAGCCTCGACGGCAGCCGCGTGCGCCTGCGCAACGTGGCCTTCCGCGAGCGCGACGGCCAGCTGCGGTCGGGATGGTGGGCCACCGTCGACATCGGCCGCGGCGAAGCGGACTGGAAGTCACCGGTGTCGGCCCGCGGCGACATCCAGGCGCGGATGCGCGACGTCGGCTTCCTGCTGGCGATGTTCGCCGACCGTGGCGACTATCCGCCCTGGATCGGCCGCCTGGTGGACGCCGGCGAGGCGCGCCTGCGCGGGCGCTGGGCTTGGCGCGACGGCCAGCTGGTGCTCGACGGCGCGCACGCCGAGAACGACCGCTTCACCGTCGATGCGCGGATGAAGATCGAGGGCTCCCGGCGCAGCGGCGACCTGCACCTGGCCTGGGGCCGCCTGGGCGTCGGCATGGAGCTCGACGGCGCGCAACACCGGCTGCACCTGCGCAATTCGCGCGCATGGTTCGATTCGCGTCCGTCACTGCTGCCCTGACGCCCGGCGCCGGCGTGCCCGACCCACCGGCTGCGATCAGCGGCCGATCAGCTCCGTCGCCTGCGACGTGACGGTTCCGTATCGCGGGCCTGCCGGTCGCGGTGCGACAATCCGCCCTCCCCAGCCCCGACGGAACTCCGATGGCCGGCGCCACCCTGCTCACCCTGCTCGACGACATCGCCACCCTGCTCGACGACGTCTCCATCCTGACCAAGGCCGCAGCCAAGAAGACCGCCGGCGTGATCGGTGACGACCTGGCGCTCAACGCCCAGCAGGTCGCGGGCGTGAAGGCCAATCGCGAGCTGCCCGTGGTCTGGGGCGTGTTCAAGGGCTCGCTGGTCAACAAGCTGATCCTGGTGCCGGCGGCGCTGCTGATCAGCTGGCTGGCGCCTGTGCTGGTGGTTCCGCTGATGATGGTCGGCGGCGCCTACCTCTGCTACGAGGGCTTCGAGAAGGTGCTGGAGAAGCTGTTCCACTCCCACGCCAAGCCCGACCCGGAGGCGCGCGCGAAGGCCGTGCTCGCCTCGGGCGAGACTCCGCTGGAGCTCGAGAAAAAGAAAATCAAGGGCGCGGTGCGCACCGACTTCATCCTCTCCGCCGAAATCATCGTGCTGTCGCTGGCGGTGGTCGCCGACGAGTCGTTGCTGACGCGCACGATCGCGCTCTCGGTGATCGCGCTCGCGGTGACGGTCTTCATCTACGGGCTGGTCGCGGCGATCGTGAAGATGGACGACGCCGGGCTGTGGATGGACAAGCGCCCGGGCGTGCTGGTGCCGGCGCTGGGGCGCGGGCTGGTGTACGTGACGCCGTGGATGATGAAGGCGCTGGGCATCATCGGCACCATCGCCATGTTCCTGGTGGGCGGCGGCATCTTCGTGCACAACATCGATGCCCTGCACCATCTGGTCGAAGTCATGGAGGGCTGGGGCCTGCCTGCCTTCGTCGCCGACACCGGCGCCAGCCTGGTGGTCGGCATGCTGGTCGGCGCGCTGGTGGTGGGCGCGGTCGGCCTGTTCAATCGCGTGCGCGGCAAGGCGCCTGCGGAAGCACACTGAGGAGTCCGCATGCACGGTGACATCCGGGGCGCGGCGCGCGCCACGATCGGCCTTGCCGCGGGCGGCACCGGCGGCCACCTGTTCCCCGCCGAAGCCCTGGCGCGCGAGCTGCAGCGGCGTGGGCACGGCGTGGTGGTCTACACCGAGGCACGCGGCGCGCGCTTCACGCAGGCGCTGGAAGGGCTGCCGCACCTGGTGCTGCCGGCGCGCAGCCTGGCTGGGGGCGTCGTTGGCAAGCTGGCGGCGGCCGCGGTGATCCTGCGCGCCACGGCCACGGCACGCGCGGACATGAAGCGGCGCGGCGTGCGCCTGCTGGCGGGCTTCGGTGGCTACCCGAGCTTCGCGCCGGCGCTGGCCGCGCGCAGCCTCGGCCTGCCGCTGCTGCTGCACGAGCAGGGCTCGCGGCTGAGCCTGGCCAACCGCAGGCTGCTGGGCTTCGCCGATCGCGTGGCGACGTCGTTCGGTGACATTGGCGGGGTCGACGCCGGCGCGCACGGCAAGCTGGTCGAGACCGGCAACCCGGTGCGCGCGGGCATCCTCGAGGCGGCGAACGCCCCCTATCCCGGGCTGGCGGACGACGCGCCGCTGCGCCTGCTGGTGGTGGGCGGCAGCCAGGGTGCGGCGGTCTTCGGCCGTGTCGTGCCGCCGGCGCTGCTGGCACTTCCCGATGCGCTGCGCAGGCGCCTGCGGCTGTCGCTGCAGTACCGCGGCGACGATGCCGGCGCGGTGGCTGCAGGGCTGCGCGATGCCGGCATCGACGTCGACCTGCGGCCCTTTTTCGACGACATGGCCGCGCGGCTGCGCGACGCCCACCTGGTGCTGACGCGTGCCGGTGCGACCACCATCGCCGACCTGCTGGTGGTGGGCCGCCCGGCGATCCTGGTGCCGATCCCGCAGGGCGGCTCGCGGGACGAGCAACGCGGCAACGCCGAGGCGCTCGAACGCCTGGGTGCGGGCTGGTGCGTGCGCGAGGACGACGGTGGCTTCACCGCCGAAGCGCTGGCGGCGCGTTTGCAGGCACTGTTCGCCGCGCCCGCGGCCCTCGCCGATGCCGCCGCCGCGGCGGCAAACCTGGGTCGGCCCGACGCCGCCGCTCGCCTGGCCGACGAAGTGGAAGCGCTGCTGGCCGCACGCGCTGTAACCGCGGACGCGAAGGGCTGACATGGCGATGACCGTGACCGACGACGTCCTGATCATCGGTGGCGGCCACAACGGCCTGGTCTGCGCCGCCTACCTCGCTGGTGCGGGGTTGAAGGTGCGGGTGCTGGAGCGCCGCGGCATCGTCGGCGGTGCCGCGGTGACCGAGGAATTCCACCCCGGCTTCCGCAACTCGGTCGCCAGCTACACGGTTAGCCTGCTCAACCCGCGCGTGATCGCCGACCTGCGCCTGGCCGAGCACGGCCTGCGCGTGGTTGAGCGGCCGTTCTCGAACTTCCTGCCGCTGCCCGATGGCCGCGCCTTCCGCTTGGGCGGCGAACACGGCGCGGCGGAAGTGGCGAAGTGGTCGGCGCGCGACGCCGAGCGCCTGCCGCAGTACTTCGCGATGCTGGAGCGCGTGGTCGCGGTGCTGCGCGAGCTGATGCTGCTGACCCCGCCGAACGTATCCGATGGCTTCGTGCTTGCCGACTGGTTGGGGTCGTTCGCCGTGGCGCGCCGCCTGTGCCACCTCGACATGCGCGGCCGCCGGGATCTTCTGGACCTGTTCACCAAGTCCGCCGGCGAACTGCTTGACCACTGGTTCGAGTCCGAACCGCTGAAGGCGGCGCTCGGCTGGGACTCGGTGGTCGGCAACTTCGCCAGCCCCTACACGCCGGGCAGCGCCTACGTGCTGCTGCACCACGTGTTTGGCGAGGTCAACGGCAAGCAGGGCGCGTGGGGGCACGCCATCGGCGGCATGGGCGCGATCACCCAGGCGATGGCGGCGGAGTGCGCGGCGCGGGGCGTGACCATCGAGACCGGCGCCGAGGTCGCGGAGGTGCTGGTGGAAGGCGGCCGCGCCGTGGGCGTGGCCCTGTCCGATGGTCGCAAGCTGCGCGCCAGGGCGCTCGCCAGCAACCTCAATCCGAAGCTGCTGTATACGAAGCTTGTGCCACGCCAGCACCTGGATGACGACACCGCGCAGCGCATCGAACGCTACCGCTGCGCGTCGGGCACCTTCCGCATGAACGTGGCGCTGTCCGAGCTGCCGGACTTCAGCGCGTCGCCCGGTACGCAGCTGCAGCCGCACCACCAGAGCGGCATCCTGGTCGGGCCTTCGCTGCGCTACTTCGAGCAGGCGTATTTCGATGCGAAATCGAAGGAGCACAACGCCGGCTGGTCGCGCGCGCCGATCGTGGAGCTGGTCATCTCCTCGACCCTCGACGACAGCCTGGCGCCGGCCGGCCAGCACGTCGCCAGCCTGTTCTGCCAGCACGTTAACCCCGACGTCGACGGCGGCTGGGACATGCATCGCGACACCGTGGCCCGGCTGATGATCGACACCGTGGACAAGGTCGCGCCCAACTTCAGCCGCAGCGTGCTCGGCTACGAGGCGCTGTCTCCGCTGGACCTGGAGCGCCGCTTCGGCCTGGTCGGCGGCGACATCTTCCATGGCTCGCTGGGCCTGGACCAGCTGTTCTCCGCGCGCCCGCTGCTGGGGCAGGGAAACTACCGCGGCGCACTCGCGGGACTGTACCTGTGCGGCTCGGGAACGCATCCGGGCGGCGGCGTCACCGGCCTGCCGGGTCGCAACGCGGCGCGCGAGATGCTGCGCGACTTCGGACGCCGGCCGTTGCCAGCCGGATCCCGAAATAGTTCATGAACTGGCGAGTCTTGTTTTGCGCTGCAGCGTGCAAGTTGCATAACGTTTCCTTCACGATCGACCTGCACCCGACGTGGGGGAGGGAGCAAAGCCCGGAACGGTCCGCCGTTTCGGGCTTTTTTTTGGTTCTGCTCCCGACTGGGGGAGAGGCGTATGGCCGACCCGACGTTGTGGCTGGTTCTTCTCTCGGCTCCGGGGTGCTGACGTGACAGTTGGAGCACGGTGTTGCGCGGGAGCTGCTCCGTTCTGGTCCGCGCTGCCCGTCCCGCGCATTTCTCCGTTTTAGTCCGCGCTGCCCGTCCCGCACACAGGGGGTGTGCTGCGCCGGCCGTCTCCGCGTCCTGCTCCCAGCGGCCGGGCGCCGGCCATCCATGGCCGGCTCTCCGCACACCCCCTGTGCACGGGACGGGCCGTGGCGTTTTCCTGCTTCGGGTCGTAGATCAAGAGTGGGCGCGCTCGCGCTCGTGGGCGTAGCCGTGGCCGCGGCCGTGGCGGTGCCGCTTGGTCCGGTGACGATCCGCCCGCTTGCGACATCTGCGTCGACGTTGCCCCCGTCCACCACCGCGCAAAAGGTCCGGGCCCGCCGTGGAGGCAGGGGGGATGCCCAGAGCCGGCCATGGATGGCCGGCGGCCGGAACTGGGAGCAGGATGCGCATATTCCGGCTGGGCATCCCCCCT
>NZ_JBCLUZ010000056.1:0-9160 GCF_039548395.1 Luteimonas changyuni | reverse complement strand
GAGCGGCTATAGCCGCGATCGGGATCCATCGCGGCTATAGCCGCTCCCACAGCATCCCCGAGGCTCCGGCGGGGCCGAACGGCTATACTGGGCGGCCATGTCGCCCGCCCGGAGTTGCAGAGAATGAGCATCGAACAGCTTGCCGAAACCGCCCTCGCCATGGTTGCCCCGGGCAAGGGGATCATCGCCATCGACGAGTCCTCCGGCACGATCGCCAAGCGCTTCGCCGGCGTCGGCATCGAGAACACCGAAGAGAACCGCCGCGCCTACCGCGAGCTGCTGCTGACCACGCCGGACCTGTCGGAATACATCAGCGGCGCGATCCTGTTCGACGAGACCCTGCGCCAGAAGACGAAGGACGGCGTGCCCTTCGCCCAGTACATGACCGAGAACGGCATGATCCCGGGCATCAAGGTCGACAAGGGCACGCACGCGCTGGCCGGCTTCCCGGGCGAGGTGGTGACCGAGGGCCTTGACGGCCTGCGCGCGCGCCTGGAGGAGTACTACAAGCTCGGCGCCCGCTTCGCCAAGTGGCGCGCGGTGATCAACATCGGCGACGACGTGCCCTCGGGTACCTGCATCGAGGCCAACGCCCACGCCCTGGCGCGCTACGCCGCGCTGTGCCAGGAGCAGGGCCTGGTGCCGATGGTCGAGCCGGAAGTGCTGATCGACGGCAACCACGACATCGAGACCTGCTACGAAGTCAGCGAGGTCACCCTGCGCGCGCTGTTCGACGCCCTGTACAACCAGAACGTGGCCCTCGAGGGCACGATCCTGAAGGCCTCGATGGTGCTGCCGGGCAAGGACAGCGGCGAGCTGGCGCCGGTGGAAGAGGTCGCCGAGGCCACCCTGATGAGCCTGAAGTCGGCGGTGCCGGCAATTCTTCCGGGCATCGTGTTCCTGTCCGGCGGCCAGTCCGACGAGGACGCCACCGCGCACCTGGACGCGATGAACCGCATGGGTCCGAACCCGTGGCCGCTGTCGTTCTCCTACGGCCGCGCCATGCAGTCGGCGGCGCTGAAGCTGTGGTCGCAGGACCTGGTCGGCAACTACGACAAGGCGCAGGCCACCGTGTACGAGCGCGCCAAGGCCAACGGCCTGGCGGCGCTGGGGCAGTGGTCGCGCGGCTGATCGCTGTGGAAGCGGCTACAGCCGCGATGCCTTCAGCAGCATGAAAAGGGCGGCCCGCAGGGTCGCCCTTTTTTCATGTCTTGCTATCCCGTGTTCCGTAGGAATCGCGGCTGTAGCCGCTCCCACGGGGGTGGGCCGGATCAGGGCAACCCGGCCAGCCAGTCGTCGTCGCTGCCCTCGGCGACGCCTTCGAACAGCGGGGTCGAGAAGTAGCGCTCGCCGGTATCCGGCAGCATCGCCAGGATCACCGCGCCTTCGTCGGCATCCTTGGCCACGTCCAGTGCCGCGGCCACGGTCGCCCCGGCCGAGATGCCGGCGAAAATTCCTTCCTCCGCCGCCAGCCTTCGCGCGGTGGCGATCGCCACGTCGTCGGCCACGGACAGCACGCGGTCGGCGGCTTCGCGGTTGAGCACCTCGGGAATGAAGTCCGGGGTCCAGCCCTGGATCTTGTGGGGGGTGAAGTCGGCGCCCTGGAGCATGGCGGCCACGGCCGGCTCCGCGGCCACGACTTCGACCCCGGGCCGCGCCAGCTTGAGCATTTCGCCCACGCCGGTGAGGGTCCCACCCGTGCCCCAGCCGCTGACGAAATGGTCCAGGCGGCGGCCGGCGAAGTCCTGCAGGATTTCGGCGGCCGTGGTGTTGCGGTGGTACGCCGGGTTGGCCGGGTTGGCGAACTGGTCGGCCAGGAACCAGCCGTGCTCCTCGGCCAGCTCCCTGGCCTTGCGCACCATGCCGGTGCCGCGCTCCGCGGCCGGGGTCAGGATCACCTTGGCGCCATAGGCGCGCATCAGCTTGCGGCGTTCGACCGAGAAGCTTTCGGCCATGGTGGCCACGAACTTGTAGCCGCGCGCGGCGCAGACCATCGCCAGGGCCACGCCGGTGTTGCCGGAGGTGGCTTCGACCACGGTGTCGCCCGGCTTCAGCAGCCCGCGCTGTTCGGCGTCGAGGATGATCGCGAGCGCGAGCCGGTCCTTGACCGAGCCGCCGGGATTGAAGGATTCGACCTTGGCGTACAGGGTCACGCCGTCGGGCGCGATGCGGTTCAGGCGCACGATGGGCGTGCCGCCGATGGTGTCGAGGATGTTTTCGTGGATCATGGCGTCGTCCTGGGTGTGTGGGAGGGACGTGTCCCCGGGTTCGACCGCGAGGCAGGACCAGAGTGCGCCGTAACGCACGAGGGCGCCACCGGTTGACAGGAACGGCGCATCCCGCGCACGGGCCTCATGGCATACGTCGCCGACACACGGGGTCGATAGAATGCGCGGCTTCCCTTTGCCACCGTTGCCCACGATGTCCGACGCCCCCATTTTCCGCTCCGGCCCCAAGGCCTGCTGCGCCATCCTGCTCGCCCTGGCCCTCGTGGCCTGCGGAGCCGGGGGCGAGGCAGAGGGCCAGGGCGCTGGCCCGCCGGCGGTGGTGGTGACGACCGCGGTGGTGTCCACGCAGCCTTTCAACGACCGCATCCGCGCGTTGGGCACGGTGAAGGCGCGCGAAGCGGTGGAGGTCACCGCCAAGGTCAGCGAAACCGTCGACCGGGTGCATTTCGAAAGCGGCGACGTGGTGGCCGCAGGCGCACCCCTGGTCACGCTCAGCGGCGAGCAGCAGCAGGCCTCGCTGGCCGCCGCCCGCGCCACCGCGGAAGAGGCGGACCGCATGCTGAAGCGCCAGCAGGAACTCGCCGCGCAGCAGCTGATCGCGCGCGCCACCCTCGACACCCAGCGCGCCACCCGCGACAGCGCGCTGGCCCAGGTGCGCCAGATCCAGGCCAATCTCAGCGACCGGGTGGTCCGCGCGCCCTTCGCCGGCGTGCTCGGCGTGCGCCAGGTCAGCCCCGGCGCCCTGATCACGCCCGGTACCGTGATCGCGACCCTCGACGATCTGTCATCGGTCTACGTGGATTTCCCCGTGCCCGAGGCCCACCTGTCGCACGTGGCCAGCGGCCAGCGCATCACCGGCACCAGCACCGCCTGGCGCGGCCGCGGCTTCGAGGGCGTGGTCAGCAACGTCGGTTCGCGCGTGGATGCGACCAGCCGTGCCTTCAGCGTGCGCGCCGACTTCGAGAATCCCGAACACCTGCTGCGCCCCGGCATGCTGATGCAGATCGAGCTTGAGCGCACCGAGCGCGAGGCGCTGCTGATACCCGAGATCGCCGTGGTCCAGGTCGGCCGCGAGTCCTTTGTCTACCGCGTGCGCCCCGACGCCACCGTCGAGCAGGTCGTGGTCATGATCGGCTCGCGCGCCGGTGGCATGGCCGAGATCGTCTCCGGCCTCGAACCCGGCGAGCGCATCGTCGTCGACGGCACCGGCAAGCTGCGCGACGGCAGCGCGATCGTCGAAGCCGGGCGTGGCGAAGCGGATGCCGGCGAAGTGGATACGAGCGAAGCCGGCGGATCGGGCGAGGGCTGAGCCATGATGCTGTCCGACCTTTCCATCCGCCGCCCCGTGTTCGCCACGGTGATGAGCCTGTTGCTGATGGTGATCGGCGTGATGGCGTTCTCGCGCCTGACCCTGCGCGAGCTGCCGGCGATCGATCCGCCGATCGTCTCGGTGGACGTCAACTATCCCGGCGCGTCCGCGGCGGTGGTCGAGACCCGCATCACCCAGGTGCTGGAGGACGCCCTTTCGGGCATCGAAGGCATCGAGATCATCCAGTCGCGCAGCCGCAACGGGCGCTCGTCGGTGACCCTGGAGTTCACGCTGAACCGCGACATCGAGGCCGCGGCCAACGACGTCCGCGACGCCATCAGCGGCGTGGCCGACCGCATGCCCGACGAGGCCGACCCGCCCGAGGTGGAGAAGGCCGACAGCGACTCGGACACCATCATCTGGCTCAACATGGCCTCGGCGACGATGGACACGCTGGAGCTGTCCGATTACGCCGACCGCTACATCGTCGACCGCCTGTCGAGCCTGGACGGCGTGGCACAGGTGCGGATCGGCGGCCGCCAGCGCTATGCGATGCGCGTGTGGCTGGACAGCGCGGCGATGGCCGCGCGCGGCATCACCCCCAACGACATCGAGTCCGCGCTGCGCGCCGAGAACGTCGAGCTGCCCGCCGGCCGCATCGAGTCCGGCAGCCGCGACTTCACGCTCCGGGTCGAGCGCAGCTACGTCGAGCCGCAGGACTTCGCCGCGATGCCGTTGCGCAAGGGCGACGACGGCTACGTGGTGCGCCTGGGCGACGTGGCCGAGATCGAGCTGTCCTCCGCCGAGCGGCGCGCGTACTACCACAGCAACGGACAGCCCAATATCGGCCTGGGCATCGTCAAGACCTCGACCGCGAACGCGCTGGACGTGACCCGCTCCGCGCGCGCGGCGGCGGTGGAAATACAGAAGTCGCTGCCGGAGGGCACGAACATCTTCGTCGCCTACGACGATACGGTGTTCATCGAGGAGTCGATCAAGCGCGTCTACTGGACCCTGATCGAGGCGATGGCGCTGGTGCTGGTGGTGATCTGGCTGTTCCTGGGCAGCTTCCGCGCGGCGCTGATCCCGGCGGTGACGGTGCCGGTCTGCCTGCTGGCGGCGTTCATCCCGCTGCTGCTGTTCGGCTACTCGATCAACCTGCTCACCCTCCTGGCCCTGGTGCTGGCAATCGGCCTGGTGGTGGACGACGCCATCGTGGTGCTGGAGAACATCCAGCGCCGCGTGGACCTGGGCGAGCCGCGGCTGGTGGCCGCGCAGCGCGGCACCAAGCAGGTGGCGTTCGCGGTGATCGCGACCACCACGGTGCTGGTGGCGGTGTTCCTGCCGGTGGGCTTCATGGAGGGCAACACCGGGCGCCTGTTCCGCGAGCTGTCGGTGGCGCTGGCCGGCGCGGTCGCGCTGTCGGCCTTCGTCGCGCTGACGCTGACGCCGATGATGGCCTCGAAGATGGTGCGTCCGCACAGCGAGGAGAAGTCGAACCCGGTCAACCGCTGGTTCAACGCGCGCCTGGCCGCGGTGACCGGGGGCTACGGGCGCGCGCTGGCATGGATGGCGGACCAGCGGCCGCGCCGCGTGCTGGCGGGGATGCTGCTGGTGATGCTGGCCTGCCTGGCCGGCTCCTGGGGCCTGTCGCGGGTCGTGCCCTCGGAGCTTGCGCCGGCCGAGGATCGCGGTTCGTTCTTCGTCTCCATCGTCGGGCCCGAGGGCGCGGGCTTCGACTACACCGTGCAGCAGGTGCAGGAGGTCGAGAAGGTGTTCGCCAGGCGCGTGGCCGAGGAAGGCAGCGCGATCCGTCGCTACAACACCCGCGCGCCGGGCGGCTGGGGCGCGAGCGAGGAGATGCATACCGGCAACGTGATCGTCTTCCTCGAGGACTGGGACAAGCGCGAGCAGAGCACGGCCGATGTCGCCGATTCGCTGCGCTCGGAACTCGGTACCTTGAGCGGCGTGCAGGCGCAGCCGAGAGTGGGTGGCGGCCTCGTGGGCAGCCGCGGGCAACCGATCCAGATGGTGCTCGGCGGGCCGGAGTACGAGGAAATCTCGGGCTGGCGCGACCTGGTGATGCAGCGAATGGAGTCGCATCCGGGCTTCTTCTCGGTCGATTCCGACTACAAGGAAACGCGGCCGCAGATGCGCGTGAACATCGACCGCGTGCGCGCCGCGGACCTCGGCGTCAGCGTCACCGACATCGGCCGCGCGCTGGAAACCATGATGGGCGGCCGCCGCGTCACCACCTTCGTCCAGGAAGGGGAGGAATACGACGTGCTGGTGCAGGCCGGCCGCGCCGGCCGCGCCGAGCCCGCCGACCTGGCCGCGATCGAAGTCCGTGCGCGCAGCGGCGAGCTGGTGCCGCTGTCCAACCTGGTGACGCTGTCGGAGCTCGCCGAGGCGGGCAGCCTCAACCGCTTCAACCGGATGCGTGCGATCACCATCACCGCCGGCCTTGCGCCGGGCTATCCGATGGGCGATGCACTGGCCTTCCTCGAAGACGTCGTCCGCGCCGAGCTTCCCGACTACGCCCAGGTGGACTGGAAGGGCGAGTCACGCGAGTTCACCAAGGCCGGCGGCGCGGTGCTGCTGACCTTCACCCTGGCGCTGCTGGTGGTCTACCTGGTGATGGCGGCGCAGTTCGAAAGCTTCGTGCATCCCTTCGTGATCATGCTGACGGTTCCGCTGGCCGTGCTGGGGGCGCTGCTCGGGCTGGCGATGACCGGCGGCACCATCAACCTCTTCAGCCAGATCGGCGTAGTGATGTTGATCGGCCTGGCGGCGAAGAACGGCATCCTGATCGTCGAGTTCGCCAACCAGCTGCGCGACGAGGGGCGCAACATCGGCCAGGCCATCGTCGAATCGGCGACCGTGCGCCTGCGCCCGATCCTGATGACCGCGATCGCCACCGCGGCCGGTGCCCTGCCGCTGGTGCTGGCAGGCGGCCCCGGTTCGGCAAGTCGCGCCACCATCGGCGTGGTGATCATCGCCGGCGTGGCGTTTTCAACCCTGTTGTCGCTGTTCGTGGTGCCCGCCCTGTACACCCTGTTCGCCCCGTTCACGAGCTCGCCGGAAGCGGTGGCACAGGAGCTCGAGAAGCAGCAGCGCGAAGTGCCGAGCGTCGGCGGACACGCCTGAGCCACCGGCCGCGTTCGCGCGGCCGGTTCGCATTTGCCCGCTGATCGTGGAGAATCGGGCCGGTTCCGGCCAGGGTGAACATGGCGCCGGTGCACCGCGATCCACTACCGGAGCCAGCACTTGGACGACCTGCTCAACACCTTGAACGGCCTGATCTGGAGCAAGGCGCTGATCGCGCTGTGCCTGGGTGCGGGGCTGTATTTCTCGATCCGCACCCGCTTCATGCAGCTGCGCAACGTGCCGGAGATGGTCCGCCTGCTGCTGTCGGGCAAGTCCTCGGAAGCCGGCGTGTCCTCGTTCCAGGCGCTGGCGATTTCGCTGTCGGGGCGCGTGGGCATCGGCAACATCGCGGGCGTCGCCACCGCCATCGCCTTCGGCGGCCCGGGCGCGGTGTTCTGGATGTGGGTGATGGCCTTCCTGGGCGCTTCGACCGCGTACGTCGAATCGACGCTGGCGCAGATCTACAAGGAAAAGGACGACGAAGGCCGCTATCGCGGCGGCCCGGCCTATTACATCGAAAAAGCGATGGGCCAGAAGTGGTACGCGTGGCTGTTCGCGGTCGTCACCATCGTCGCCACCGGGTTCTTCCTGCCCGGCGTGCAGGCCAATGGCATCGCATCGGGCATGGAGAACGCCTTCGGCATGGCGCCTGCCGTCACCGCCACCGGCGTTGTGATCGCGCTGGGCTTCATCATCTTCGGCGGCGTCAAGCGCATCGCGCGCTTCGCCGAGCTCGCTGTGCCGTTCATGGCGTTGGCCTACATGCTGGTTGCCTTCGTGATCCTTGTGCTCAACGTCGAGCAGGTGCCGGAGATGCTGGTGCTGATCTTCCGCAGCGCCTTCGGCATGGAGGCCGGCTTCGGCGCCATGCTTGGTCTTGCGGTGGAGTGGGGCGTGAAGCGCGGCATCTACTCCAACGAAGCCGGGCAGGGCACCGGCCCGCACGCCGCCGCCGCGGCCGAGGTCTCGCACCCGGCCAAGCAGGGTTACGTGCAGGCGTTCTCGGTCTACGTCGATACGCTGCTGGTGTGTTCGGCCACGGCCTTCATGATCCTGTCCACCGGCATGTACAACGTCGGCATGCCCGACGGCGCGATGCTGGTCGAGGCGCTGCCCGGCATCGAGGCCGGCCCGGGCTTCGCGCAGGCGGCGGTCGAGTCGGTGCTGCCCGGCTACGGCGCCGGCTTCGTGGCGCTGGCGCTGCTGTTCTTCGCCTTCACCACCATCGTCGCCTACTACTACATGGCGGAAACCAACATCGCCTACATCAACCGCAAGGTGCACCGGCCCTGGATGACCCTGGTGCTGCGCGTGTTCATCCTGCTCGCGGTGATCGTGGGCGCGGTGCGCTCGGCCGGCGCGGCCTGGACGCTGGGCGACATCGGCGTGGGACTGATGGCCTGGCTCAACATCGTCGCGATCCTGATCCTGCAGAAGCCGGCGCTGCTGGCGCTGCGCGACTACGAGCGGCAGAAGAAGGAAGGCCTGGACCCGACCTTCGACCCGGAGGCGCTGGGCATCCGCAACGCCGCCTTCTGGGCAGGCAGGAAGAAGGACTGAGATGGCGAAGGCCGGTGGCAATGACGAGGTCCGCCTGCATGGCCTGAACGCCGTGCAGGCGGTGTTTGCGCGCCGCCCGGCGGCGATCCGCAAGCTGTACCTGGCCGAGGCGATGATTCCGCGCCTGCAGCCGCTGCTGAAGTGGTGCGTGGCCAACCGCGTTGGCTACCGGGTGGTGGAAGAGGACGACCTGCGCAAGCTCGCGGCCAGCAGCCACCACGAGGGCGTGGTCGCCGACGTGCTGCGCGAAGCGCCGGTCGCGCTGACCACGTGGCTGCAGGACCTCGGCGAAGGCCCGGTCTGCGCGCTGTGGCTGGACGGCGTCGGCAACCCGCACAACCTGGGCGCGATCCTGCGTTCGGCGGCGAACTTCGGCGCGACCGTGATGCTGCCCAAGCACTCGCCGCTGCAGCTTTCAGGCGCCGCCGCGCGCGTGGCCGAGGGCGGTGCGGAAGCCGTGCCGCTGGTGCGCCTGGGCCGCGAGGACAACGCCATCGCCCAGCTGCGCGGCGCCGGCTTCACGCTGGCGGCGACCGTGGTCCGCGGCGGCGGCGACGTGTTCGCGACCGACCTGCCGCAACGGCTGGTCTATGTGCTGGGCGCGGAGGGCGAAGGCATGTCACAGGCGCTGGCCGATGCCTGCGACCTGCGCGTCTCCATCCCCGGCACCGGCGCCGTCGAAAGCCTCAACGTCTCGGCCGCGACCGCGGTGCTGCTCGCCCGCTGGTGGCAGGCGCGCGGCTGATTCCGCGGCAAAAAAGGTTCATCTCCGGATTTAGGGGCGGGTGATTGCTTCGGGAGGGTGAGCGCTGCCCGCCGTGGAGGCAGGGGGGATGCCCAGCCGGAATATGCGCATCCTGCTCCCAGTTCCGGCCGCCGGCCATCCATGGCCGGCTCTGGGCATCCCCCCTGCCTC
>NZ_JBCLUZ010000055.1:0-3146 GCF_039548395.1 Luteimonas changyuni | reverse complement strand
AGGGCCGCTCCCTCCCACCAGGGCCGCTCCCGCAAGGGCCGCTCGCACAGGGGGCTGCTCGCGCACGGACCGCTCAACAAGGGCCTCTTCCGCGAAAGAGGCCCGCGGCGCTCCTTCAGAGTGTCCCGAGGCCTTGCGCGCCGCCGTCTTCGCCGACCTGCAGCAGGCGCAGGGTGTTCGTGGCGCCGTGGGTTTCCATGGTTTCGCCGCTGGTGAACACCACGCGGTCGCCGGACGACAGCAGGCCGGCGGCCACCAGCAGGCCCACGGCGTCGCGCGCGGCCTCGCGCGCACCCTGGCCGCGACTGTCGTGGGCCACCGGGAACACGTCGCGCATCAGGCTCATGCGCCGGCGCGCGCCGGGATGGCGCGAGAATGCATAGATCGGTGCGCTGGAACGGAAGCGCGACAGGAATCGCGCGGTGCCGCCGGATTCGGTCATGGCCACGATCGCGGCCACGCCGATGTGCTCGCTGAGGAACATGGCGCCCATCGCGATCGCCTGGTCGGCGCGCTGCAGCCCGCGCTGGGCCGCCTCGAAATCGGTGTCGTGCTCGAACTGCCTCTCGGCGCCGACGCAGATCCGGCTCATCGCCTCCACCGCCGCCACCGGATACGCACCGGCGGCGGTTTCGGCCGAAAGCATCACCGCATCGGTGCCGTCGATCACCGCGTTGGCGACATCGAGCACCTCGGCGCGCGTCGGCATCGGGCTTTCGACCATCGACTGCAGCATCTGGGTGGCGGTGATCACCACCCGGTTGCGGGCCAGGGTTTCGCGGATGATCTTCTTCTGGATGCCCGGAAGCTCGGCATCGCCGATCTCCACGCCAAGATCGCCGCGCGCGACCATGACCACGTCGCTGGCGTCGATGATCGCGCCCAGGTTCTCGATCGCCTCGGCGCGCTCGATCTTCGAGACCAGGGCGGCATCGCAGCCGTGGCTGTGCGCGACCCGGCGCGCCTCGTGCATGTCGTCGGCAGTGCGGCAGAAGGACACCGCGATGAAATCGACGCCGATGTCGGCCGCGACCTTGATCAGCTCGCGGTCGTGTCCGGTGATCGCACCCAGGGACAGGCCGCCGCCCTGCTTGTTCAAGCCCTTGCGATCGGAGAGCACGCCGTCGTTGAGCACCGTGGTGGCGATGGTGTCGCCTTCGACCGACAGCACGCGCAGCTGCACCATGCCGTCATCGAGCAGCAGCACGTCGCCCTCGCCCACGTCACCAGGCAGCCCGAGGTAGCTGACGCCCACTCCGCCGGCGCCCCCCGGGGGCGCGTTCTCGCGGGCATACAGCTCGAAGCGCTCGCCCGCGACCAGCTGCACGCGGCCACCCTCGAAGCGGTCGATGCGGATCTTGGGGCCCGGCAGGTCGGCGAGGATGCCGACCTCGACCCCGGCCCGCGCCGCGGCCTCGCGGACCTCCTGCGCGCGCCGCACGTGGTCGGCCGGCACGCCGTGGGAGAAGTTCAGCCGCACCGCGTTGACGCCGGCGCGCACGAGCGCGTCGAGCACGCCCGGCGCGTCGCTTGCGGGACCCAAGGTCGCCAGGATGCGGGTACCACGGCGGTATTCGGACATGCTGGGCCTTGCGCTGGGCGATTGCGGAACGGGCCCCAATGCTAGCCGAGCGACATGGCGATCGGCATGCCCGGCTTCGCCCGGCCGATCCGCCGGACCGCGCTTCCGCGCGTGCCCGGGTCAGCCGCCACGCTGCTCCAGCGCCACGACCGCCGGCAGCGCCTTGCCCTCGAGGAACTCGAGGAAGGCGCCACCCCCGGTGGAAATGTAGGACACGCCGTCGGCGATGCCGTACTTGTCGACCGCCGCCAGGGTGTCGCCGCCACCCGCGATCGAGAACGCCCTGGACGCGGCGATCGCGCGCGCCAGGGTTTCGGTGCCCTTGCCGAAGGCATCGAACTCGAACACGCCCACCGGGCCGTTCCAGACCACGGTGCCGGCCGACGCGATCATCTCCGCATAACGCGCGGCGGTCCCCGGTCCGATGTCGAGCACCATCTCGCCCTCGGCAATGGCGTCGACCGCCTTGACCGTCGCCGGCGCGTCGGCGGCGAAGGCCGGCGCCACCACCACGTCGGTCGGCACCGGGATGTCGGCGCCGCGGGCGCGGGCGTCGGCCATGATCCGCTTCGCGGTGTCGATGAGGTCGGCTTCGTGCAGCGAGCTGCCGACACCGTGCCCCATGGCGGCGATGAAGGTATTGGCGATGCCGCCGCCGACGATCAGCTGGTCGACCTTGCCGACCAGCGACGACAGCAGCTCGAGCTTGGTCGAGACCTTGGAACCGGCCACGATCGCCAGCAGCGGGCGCGCGGGCTCCTTCAGCGCCTTGCCCAGGGCGTCGATCTCGGCCATCAACAGCGGACCGCCCGCGGCCTGCGCCGCCTGCCGGATCACGCCGTGCGTGGACGCCTGGGCGCGGTGCGCTGTGCCGAAGGCGTCCATGACGAAGACGTCGCACAGCGCGGCGTAACGCCTGGACAGCGCGTCGTCGTCGGCCTTCTCGCCGGCGTTCATGCGGCAGTTTTCCAGCAGCACCAGCTGGCCGGGAGCGACCTCGACGCCGTCGAGGTAATCGCGCACCAGCGGCACCTCGCGGCCGAGCAGCTCCGACAGCCGCGCTGCCACCGGCGCCAGCGAATCGGCCTCGCTCCAGCTGCCTTCCGTCGGCCGGCCAAGGTGCGACATCACCATCACCGCGGCGCCGGCATCGAGCAGCGCGCGCAGCGTCGGCAGCGACGCGAGGATGCGCTGGTCGGAGGTCACCCGGCCGTCGGCCACTGGCACGTTGAGGTCCTGGCGGACCAGCACGCGCTTGCCGGCAAGGTCGAGGTCGGTCATGCGAAGGATGGACATGGAGGGAGGCCGCCGGGTGTCAGGGGGCGTCATTGTCGGCGTGTGCGGTGCGGGATTCAAACCCGTCCCGAGCACTTGCGGCACCGGACTCGCGCCCCTTTCCTCGGGCCAGAACTCGTGGCGGTTCGGGGTGAAGCCTTTCGGCTTGCGGGGCAGAGGCGTGTCGCTGCGAGGGGGGTATGGACCGGCGCATCAGCCATCCATGGCTGAAGCGCCTACCGCGCACGTCCATGTGCGCTGTCCATACCCCCCTCGCAGCGCCCCGCTT
>NZ_JBCLUZ010000054.1:0-7996 GCF_039548395.1 Luteimonas changyuni | reverse complement strand
CCCCCTCTCCCCCCCCCCCCCCCCCCCCCCCCCCCCCCCCCCCCCCCCCCCCCCCCCCCCCCCCCCCCCCCCCCCCCCCCCCCCCCCCCCCCCCCCCCGCCCCGCTTCGCGAGATTGGAGATTGCGGCTTCGACGGTCGGGCGCGACTGCCCAAAACCGGAATTTTTCCGTGCCTGGCCGGACACGACTGGGGCGGCCGTTCAAACCTTCCACGACACCGATACCGGTCGTGCGGGAGGTGGATGGCGAGGGGCGTGCGGAGAGTGGGCCATGGATGGCCCACGCCCCTGCTTCCAGCCATGGATGGCTGGCGGCAGGGCGGAGCACGCCCCTCGCCAGCCGCCTCCCGCGGCGCGCGCCACCCGAAGGACGGATCAGCCGCTGCGCCGCCGGAACAGCAGCCACGACACCGTCAGCATCAGCAGCGGCGGTATCGCATAGGCAAGCCGGTAGTCGAAGCCGTAGACAGCGGCCAGCTTGGCCACCTGGTTCTGCAGCATCCAGAACATCAGCGCGAACACCACGCCGATGAACAGCCGGCGCCCGAGCCCGCCGCTGCGCAGCGAGCCGAATGCGAACGGCATCGCCGCTAGGCACAGCGCAAGCACGTTGACCGGGTAGAACCAGCGCCCCCAGTAGTGCTCTTCGAACTCGCTGGCATCCAACCGGTTGCGGTGGCGGTAGTCGATGCCCTGGGCCAGGTCGCGCGCGGACATGTAGCGCGGGCGGAAGGCGCCGCCGGCGCTGGCCGCCAGCGCCGCAGCGTCGAGCTGCGACTCCCAGCGCTCCTCGTCGACGCGGACTTCGGTCACCGCGCGCTCCTCGAAGGTCACCCGGCGCACGCCACGCAGCAGCCAGCCGCCGCTGCGGTGTTCGGCGGTGCCGACCTGGGCGACCGACTCCAGCCGGCCGTCGTTGTCGAATTCGAACAGGCGCACGTCGTTGAGCTCAAGCCAGGCCTGGTCGCCCTCGCTGCGCTCGCGGCCGTCGCGGGCGTTGAGGAAAGTGTTGCCCTCGCGCGCCCACAGCCCCGAGTACTGCGCCACGATCATGTCGCTGGAACGCGCGGCCGCCTTCATCGCATCGGCGGCGCGCTGCGCGCCGGGGCCCAGGGTCTCGCCGCTGAGCATCATCACCCCGGTCAGCAGCGCCAGCGGCACCGCCACCGAAATGCTCAGCCGGCGCCGCGACACGCCCAGCGCACGCAGCGCGGTGAGTTCGGACGACGCCGCCAGCTGGCCCAGGCCCATCAGCGTGCCGATCACCGCCGCGGTCGGGAACATGGTGTAGGCGCGCCGCGGAAGGGTGTAGGCCACATAGGTCAGCACGCTGACGAAGCCGTACTCGCCCTCGCCCATGTTGTCGATCTCGTCGACCGCCGCCAGCACGGCGTCCAACCCGACCAGAATGGCCCACACCAGCAGCACGGTCACCGCCACCACGCGGGCCACGTGGAGGTCGTGGATCTTCGGAAACGGCATCATCGCGCTGCCCCCGCGCCGCGGGCGCGGCGCGGCACGCCGACGTGGCCGTCACGGAAATACAGCCAGGCGCCGACGGCCAGCAGCGGCAACACCAGCCACCACAGTCCCAGCTGCAGCGGCATCTTGCCGTCGGCCAGCCACTTGGTGCCCAGCAACATCAGGTTGATGCCGACCACATAGGCCAGGAATCCGAGTGCGATGCGACCATAGCGGGCCTGTCGCGGCGGGCTGCGCGCCAGCGGCACCGCCAGCAGGGCGAAGGCCAGTGCCAGCAGCGGCGGCGCGATGCGCGAATGCAGCTGGGCACGCGCTTCGGGGCGCGGGTCGCCGAGCAGCGCAAGCGTGCTGTCGTATTCGGGATCCTCGTCAGCCGACCGGGTTTCAGCGTCGGGCAGGCGCATTTCGTTGCGCGCGTAACGCATCATCCGGAAGTCCAGTCCCTCGGCCAGCGGGCCCTCGACGCGGAATCCTTCGCCCAGGTCGAGATAGCGTTCGGGGCCATCGACGGTCAGCCGGCCGTTGCGCGCGGTGGTGACGTCCATGCGCTCCTCGTCCTGGCGGTAGATGAACACCCGGCCCAGGGCCGAGCCTTCGCCGGACATCGCGCCCACGTAGACCACGCCGCTGCCGCCGGGCAGTTCGACGAAGCGCCCGGCCTCGAGCCCGGCCAGCAGCAGGTTGCGATTGCCTTCGGCGACCATGCGCTGGGAGTAGTCGTTGGCCCAGGGACCCAGCCACAGCGAACAGGCGCCGATGAAGGCCACCACCGGCAGCACCAGCATCATCAGCGGCCGCAGCAGCCGCCGCGGGCCGACGCCGGTGGCCACCAATACCGGCATTTCCGAGTCGCGGTACAGCCGGCCCACGGCCAGCAGCAGGCCCAGCATCAGCCCCAGGGGCAGGATCAGGGGCAGGTAGTTGAGCACCTGCAGGCCCAGCTGGGACAGCATCAGCCCCGCCGGGACGCGGCCGCGGGCGATGTCGCCGAGGACGTCGGCGAACACGCCGCCCAGGCTCACGATCATCAGCACCACCAGCGCCGCGAACGTGGATTGGGCGAATTCGCGGAACAGGTAGCTGTCGAGCTTCGGCATCCGTATGCGGCCTTGCATTAGAATCGGGGGTTCGTCCATACACCGTCAGGCCGCGCCAGCATGCTGGCGCCGCGGCGCATCGCCGCATTCTGGACTGCGGATTGTAAGGAACACTTCACGCCAAACCCCAGTACAGGACCCCATGACCCTCAAACTAGCCCTGAACAGCGCCTCCCCGGCCACGGCCGCCGTCGACTGCATCGTGGTCGGCGCCTACGCCGACAAGACCCTGACGCCCGCTGCCCGCGCCCTTGACGAGGCCAGCGGCGGCCGCCTGTCGGCCCTTGCCGCCCGCGGCGACATCAGCGGCGCCACCGGCCGCACCTCGCTCCTGCACGACGTTCCCGGCGTGGCTGCGCCGCGCGTGCTGGTGGTGGGCCTGGGCGAATCGGCCAAGTTCGCGGTGCCGCAGTACCTGAAGGCCGTGGCCGACGCCGTGCGCGCGCTCCGCACCGGTCCGGTGCGTTCGGCGCTGCTGACGCTGTCCGAGGTCGAGGTGTCCGGCCGCGACTCCGCCTGGGCCATCCGCCAGGCCGCCATCGCCGCCGGCCATGCCGCCTATCGCTATACCGCGACCCTGGGCGAGAAGAACAAGAAGCGCGACGAGAAGGGCCTCGAGCGCCTCGATATCGCAGGCAATGACGCTGCCGCGCTGGCCCAGGGCCAGGCGATCGCTGCCGGCGTCGAGTTCACCCGCGAGCTCGGCCACCTGCCGCCGAACATCTGCAACCCGGCCTACCTCGCCAGCCAGGCGCAGGAATTCGCCGCGAAGTTCGACAAGGCCTCCTGCGAGGTGCTCGAGCGCGAAGACATGGAAAAGCTCGGCATGGGCTCGCTGCTGGCGGTCGCCCGCGGCTCGGCCAATGCGCCCCGGCTGATCGTTCTGAAGTGGAACAACGGCGGCGACGCCAGGCCCTACGTGCTGGTCGGCAAGGGCATCACCTTCGATACCGGCGGCGTGAACCTGAAGACCCAGGGCGGCATCGAGGAAATGAAGTACGACATGCTTGGCGCCGGCTCGGTGCTGGGCACGTTCGTGGCCGCGGCCGGCATGGACCTCGCGGTGAACCTGGTCGTGGTGGTGCCGGCGGTCGAGAACGCCATCGACGGCAACGCCTACCGCCCGTCGGACGTCATCACCAGCATGTCCGGCAAGACCATCGAAGTCGGCAACACCGACGCCGAGGGCCGTCTGATCCTGTGCGACGCGCTGACCTACGCCGAGCGCTTCAAGCCGCAGGCCCTGGTCGACGTGGCCACGCTCACCGGCGCCTGCATGGTCGCCCTGGGCAGCTTCGCCACCGGCCTCATGACCAAGCACGACGACCTCGGCCAGGAGCTGCTGGCCGCGGGCGAAGAAGTGTTCGATCGCGCCTGGCGCCTGCCGCTGTGGGACGAGTACCAGACGATGCTCGATTCCAGCTTCGCCGACGTCTACAACATCGGCGGCCGCTGGGCCGGCGCGGTGACCGCGGGCTGCTTCCTGTCGCGCTTCACCGAGGGCCAGCGCTGGGCGCACCTCGACATCGCCGGCAGCGCCAGCCACAGCGGCAAGAGCGGGCTGGCCACCGGCCGCCCGGTCGGCCTGCTGTCGCAGTGGCTGCTGGACCAGGCCGCCGCCAAGTAAGACGCACGCGGCCGGGACCGGCTTTCGCACGCGAAAAGCCGGTGCCGGCCCGGCTTTTGACCCGGGACCGAGCATGCGCGCCGACTTCTACCTGATTGCCAAGCCCCGCTTCCGCGACCAGCCCCTGCTGCTGGTCTGCGAGCTGGCCAAGAAAGCCCTGGCCGCCGGCCAGCCGATGCTGGTGCTGGCCCGCGACATGGCCCAGGCCGAGCAGCTCGACGACCTGCTGTGGTCGTTCGACCCCGACGCCTACGTGCCGCACCAGATCGCCGGTGCCGGCTTCGAGGACGAGGAAGAAGGCGACGAGGAGGAAGCGGACGTGCTCATCGCCCCGCCCGAGGCCGACGTGCCGCTGCGCCCCCTGGTGCTCAACCTGCGCGACGCGCCGGTCGAGGGCGCCTTCGAGCGCGTGCTCGAGGTGGTCCCGGCCGACGAATCCGCACGCGGCCCGCTGCGCGCGCGCTGGACCCAGTACAAGGCGCGCGGCTTCGACCTGAAAAAATTCGACATGTGACGCCGGGGCCCGTCCCCGCCCTGCCCCGACTCCGAGCCCTCCGATGACCCTCGCCACCGGCTACGACCCCAAGTCCTTCGAATCCCGCCTCTATGCGCAGTGGGAGTCCAGCGGCGCGTTCGCGCCGGCCGGCGACGGCCCGGCCTACAGCATCCTGCTGCCGCCGCCCAACGTCACCGGCACCCTGCACATGGGGCACGCGTTCCAGCACACGCTGCAGGACGCGCTGGTGCGCTACCACCGCATGCGCGGCTTCCGCACCCTGTGGCAGATGGGCAGCGACCACGCCGGCATCGCCACCGAAATGGTGGTGTCGCGCAACCTCGCCGCCAGCGGCAGCAGCGACACCCGCGATTCGCTCGGGCGCGAGGCCTTCATCGACAAGGTGTGGGAGTGGAAGGGCCAGTCCGGCGACACCATCGAGCGCCAGATGCGCCGCATGGGCACCTCGGGCGACTGGACGCGCAAGGTGTTCACGATGGACCCGGCGCCGTCGGCGGCCGTGGTCGAGGCCTTCCTGCAGCTGCACGCGCAGGGGCTCATCTATCGCGGCCAGCGCCTGGTCAACTGGGACCCGGTGCTGAAGACCGCGATCTCCGATCTTGAAGTGCTCAACGAGGAGGAAGACGGCTTCCTGTGGTCGATCGCCTATCCGCTCGGCGACGGCGCCGGCTACGAGCACGTCGAACACGACGCCGACGGCAACGAGACCCTGCGCGAACGCCGCGACTATCTGGTCGTCGCCACCACGCGCCCGGAAACCATGCTCGGCGACACCGCGGTGATGGTGCACCCGGATGACGCGCGCTACGCAGGCCTCATCGGCAAGACGGTCACCCTGCCGCTGACCGGGCGCGAGGTGCCGGTGATCGCCGACGCGTACGTGGATCGCGCCTTTGGCACCGGCGTGGTCAAGGTCACGCCGGCGCACGATTTCAACGACTACGCGGTCGGCCAGCGCCATGGCCTGCCGATGATCAACCTGTTCACGCCCGATGCCGCGGTCAACGCCAACGCGCCGGAGAAGTATCGCGGCATGGACCGCTACGTCGCGCGCAAGGCGGTGCTCGAGGATCTCGACGCCCTCGGCCTGCTGCTCGAGACAAAGCCGCACAAGCTGCAGGTGCCGCGCGGCGACCGCACCGGCCAAGCCATCGAGCCCTACCTCACCGACCAGTGGTTCGTGCGCATGGACACGCTGGCCGCGCGCGGGCTCGAGCGCTTCGAGGGCCGTGACGGCAGCGAGCCCGACATCCGCTTCGTGCCGCCCAACTGGATCAACACCTACCGCCACTGGATGGAAAACATCCAGGACTGGTGCATCAGCCGCCAGCTGTGGTGGGGCCATCGCATTCCCGCGTGGTACGACGATGCCGGCAACGCCCACGTCGGTCGCGACGAAGCCGACGCGCGCGCGCGCAGCGGCCTCGGCGCAGACGTGGCGCTGCGCCAGGACGACGACGTGCTCGAGACCTGGTTCTCGTCCGGCATCTGGCCGATGAGCACCATGGGCTGGCCGGACGCCGAGGCCATGCGCGAGCGCGGCTTCGACGACTTCGTGCCGTCGAGCGTGCTGGTCACCGGCTTCGACATCATCTTCTTCTGGGTCGCGCGCATGGTCATGCTGACCGACCGGCTGACCGGGCGCGCGCCGTTCCACGACGTCTACATGACCGGCCTGGTGCGCGACAAGGACGGCCAGAAGATGTCGAAGTCGAAGGGCAACATCCTCGACCCGATCGACATCATCGACGGCATCGCGCTGGACGACCTGGTGGCCAAGCGCACCGCCGGGCTGATGCAGCCGAAGATGGCGGAAAAGATCGCCAGGGCCACGCGCAAGGAATTCCCCGAAGGGATTTCCGCGTTCGGCGCCGATGCGCTGCGCTTCACCATGGCCGCGCTCGCCGGCCCCGGCCGCGACATCAAGTTCGACCTGGCCCGCGCCGAGGGCTACAAGAATTTCTGCAACAAGCTCTGGAACGCCACCCGCTTCGTGCTGATGAACACCGGCGACGCCGGCGTCCCCACGGGCGCGCCGCAGCCCGTGACCGCCCCCGAGAAGTGGATCCTGTCGCGCCTTGCCGCCATCGCCGCCGAGGCCGAGGCGCACTTCGCCAGCTACCGCTTCGACCTGCTGTCGCAGTGCCTGTACGAGTTCGCCTGGCACGAGTACTGCGACTGGTTCGTCGAACTGGCCAAGCCCGCCCTCAACGGCAGCGATGCCGCCGCGGCCGCGAGCACGCGGCACACCCTGCTGCACGTGCTCGAACGCCTGCTCTGCCTGCTGCACCCGCTCACGCCCTTCGTCACCGAGGAGCTGTGGCAGCAGGTCGCGCCGCGCCTGGGCATCGAAGGCGGCAGCATCATGACGCGCGCCTACCCGCGGGCGTCTGACTTCGCCGGCCAGGACCATGCTGCAGCCGCCGCAGACGTCGAATGGCTCAAGGCCATGGTCTCGGCCCTGCGCCGCATCCGCAGCGAGCTGGGCGTGTCGCCGGGCAAACCGGTTCGCCTGCTGGTGTCGGGCGGCAACAGTGCGGACGCCGACCGCCTCGCGCGATTCTCTTCGCAGCTCGGCTTCCTGACCCGGATCGAAGGCATCGAGTCGATCAGCGGCGATCCGCCGCCAGCCGCCGCCGCGCTGGTCGGCGAGCTGAAGCTGTTCGTGCCGCTGGAAGGCCTGGTCGACCTCGACGCCGAACGCACGCGCCTGGACAAGGAGCTCAAGCGCGTGGCCGTCGAGCTGGCCAAATCGAAGGGCAAGCTTGCCAGCGACACCTTCGTCGCCAACGCGCCCGCCGCCGTGGTCGAACAGGAGCGCACCCGCCTGGCCGACTGGACCGCCCAGCACGACGCCCTCAGCGCCCAGCGCGCCCGCCTCTGACCAGGCGCGCCCACGCACCGGGACTTTTCGCGGCGCTTGCCGTGCAGCTGAGGGCATTGGCATTGATGCGCGTCGGGGGATCGGCGGCGCTCCGTTGTGGTCTGCGCTGCCCGTCCCGCGTGCAGGGGGTGTGCTGCGCCGGCCGTCTCCGCATCCTGCTCCTAGCGGCCGGGCGCCGGCCATCCATGGCCGGCTCTCCGCACACCCCCTGCACGCGGGACGGGCCGTGGCGTTTTTCTGCTTAGGGTCGAAGATCAAGAGCGTCGCGCTCGCCGGCGTGGCTGTGGCCGTGCCGCTTGATCCGGTGACGACCGCCCGGTTGCGACGTCTGCGTCGACGTTGCCCTCGTCCACCACCGCGCAAAAGGTCCGGGCCCGCCGTGGAGGCAGG
>NZ_JBCLUZ010000053.1:0-12708 GCF_039548395.1 Luteimonas changyuni | reverse complement strand
CGGGCCCGGACCTTTTGGGCGGTGGTGGACGAGGGCAACGTCGACGCAGATGTCGCAAGCGGGCGGTCGGCACCGGATCAGCGGCGCAGCCACGCCAGGGCGACCCCTACGCTCGCGAGCGCGCGCCCGCTCTTGATGTTCGACCCGAAGCAGGAAAACGCCACGGCCCGTCCCGTGCACAGGGGGTGTGCGGAGAGCCGGCCATGGATGGCCGGCGCCCGGCCGCTGGGAGCAGGACGCGGAGACGGCCGGCGCAGCACACCCCCTGTGTGCGGGACGGGCAGCGCGGACCACAACGGAGCTCACGCCGCAACAACGTGCTCCAACTGTCACGTCAGCACCCCGGAGCCGCGAGAAGAACCAGCCACTCCGCCGGGTCGGCCGTGTGCCTCTCTCCCTCACTTGGGAGAAGAACCAAAAAAAGGGGGGGACGATCGCGGCTATAGCCGCTCCCACAAAGGCGGGGGGCGATCGCGGCTATGGCCGCTGCCACAAAAGCGGCTGTGGTCGCTCCCGCGGCAGGAGTCAGGCGTCGCCGGGCTCGACCCGCAGGTGCAGCTGGCCGTCGCCCACGCGTGCGGACAGGTGGTCGCCGGGCGCGGCGTCGCGCGTGCCGCGGACCACGCGGCCATCCTCGTGCTGGAGGATGGCGTAGCCGCGCGCCACGGTGGCCAGCGGGCTGACCGCTTCCAGCGAGCGCGCGATGCCGCGCAATCGCAGCGCGTCGTTCTGCAGCCTGCGCGCGATGGCAGCTTGCGGCCGCGGCGCAAGCATGGCCAGGCGCTCGCGCAGCATGGCGAGCCGGCGCTCGGGACGCGTCGCGCGCAGCACCGCCTCTGCGTGGCGCAGCCGCGCGCGGAGTCCCGTCTCGCGCGCCTGCCAGGCCGCGTGCAGCCGGCGCAGCGCCTGTTGCTGGCGTTCGCCCAGCGCCTGCAGCCGCGCCTGCGGCCGCAGTGCCTGCAACCGCAGCGAAGCACGGTCGGCGCGCTGCATCCGGTCGCGCATTCGCTGCAGGTGCAACGCCTCGAGGCGCTGGTGCAGGCCGCGCACGCGGGTCCGGACGTCGACCGCGTTGGGCACCAGCAGTTCCGCCGCCACCGAGGGCGTGGGCGCGCGCAGATCGGCAGCAAAGTCGGCCAGGGTGAAGTCGGTCTCATGCCCGATGGCCGACACCACCGGCACCGGCGCCGCCGCGATCGCACGCGCCAGGGCCTCGTCGTTGAACGCCCACAGGTCCTCCAGCGAGCCACCGCCGCGCGCCAGCACCAGCACGTCATAGCGACCGCTGGCCCCGGCGCGCTCGAGCATGGCGCGGATCTGCGCCGCCGCCGCATCGCCCTGCACCGGCACCGGCAGCACATCGACCTCGACCAGCGGAAAGCGCCGCGCCAGCACGCTCAGCACGTCGCGCACCGCTGCGCCCGACGGCGATGTGATGAGGCCCAGCCGTCGCGGGTACGCCGGCAGCAGGCGCTTGCGCGCGTCATCGAACAGGCCCTCGGCCTGCAGCTTCGCTTTCAGCTCGTCGAATGCTCGGCGCAGGGCGCCTTCACCGGCCTCCTCCAGCGAATCCAGGATCAGCTGGTAGTCGCCGCGGGCTTCGTACAGGGTCAGCCGACCGCGTGCCAGGACCTTCAGGCCATCGCGCGGCTGGAACTTCAGCCACTGGCTCTTGGGTTTGAACAGGGCGCAGCGCACCTGGGCGCGGGCATCCTTCAGGGTGAAATACATGTGCCCGGAGGCGGGGCGCGAGAAATTGCCGAGTTCGCCTTCCACCATCACCACGGGGAAGGCGTCTTCCAGCAGGCTGCGCGCCAGTGCGTTGAGCTGGGTGGGACTGAGGACGTTGTCGTTGGGCGGGGTCGGCATGCCGGTCAGGATACCGGGGCGCGGTCGCGGGCGCGGGTTGGCGCAGCGTCCGCGGGGGCCGCGGAACGGCGAATTGGTGGGTGCTCCGTGAACAGGTCCGCTTTGCGGCCCCTGAATGTTCACTACGCACCCCCCAACCCGCCTCGCAACCGCCTTCGCAGGCCGCAGGGAAAAGCAGAAAGGCAAAGGCGTGATGCTTTCTTCCCAGCTCGCTTTGCTGATCGCAGCGGAGGGTGGGTGGGTACGGAGCCGGCATTAAAGAGCAGCGCAACTGCGACGCCGGGGGAGTGCCCACCCACCCTCCGTCTCGGCCAAACCAAGTCAATCTGCTGGCCAGACGAGGCGGCGTGGGCAAAGCGCCTCAGCTGCGGTCGCCGTCCAGCCGCCAGCTGATTTCGAGGGTCTCACCGCGCGCCATGCGCTCGAGATGGGAGGCGACGACGCCCTGGAACTGCGCCAGCTTGGCCGCGTCGGGCGCCGTGACGCGGGCCTCCAGGGCGTCCGCGGTGGCGGCGAGATCGGTGGTCGTGTCGGCGTCGAACACCACGCGGGCGCTGGTTTGGTCGAATTCGACCCCGAGCTTGTGCGCCCAGTGGGTGCACAGGCGCTTGATCAGGCGGCTGCCGTCGGCAGTGGCGATACGGGCGGTGGAAGAGGGCACAGTGGATCCTCGCAAGGCGTGGTCATGAACTGGGGACGACCGGAAACCAAACAACCGTCACGCCAGGGACTAAAATGGAACGATGAACGCCATCTCCAGCACCGCACACATCGGCACCTCCCAGAGCCTGCAGGAATGGGCATTCGGCCCGGCGCCGCGCCGGCCCACCCGCCAGGTGATGGTCGGCAGGATCGCCGTGGGCGGCGACGCGCCGGTGGTGGTGCAGTCGATGACCAATACCGATACCGCCGATGTCGCATCGACCGTGAAGCAGGTCGCGGCACTGTGGCGCGCCGGCTCCGAGCTGGTGCGGGTGACGGTGAACAACGCCGAATCCGCCGCGGCCGTACCGCGCATCGTCGACAAGCTGGCGATGATGGGCATCGAGGTGCCCATCGTTGGCGACTTCCACTACAACGGGCACCAGCTGCTGACGGCCGAACCGGCATGTGCGGAGGCGCTGGCGAAGTACCGCATCAATCCGGGCAACGTCGGCTTCGGCAGGAAGCGGGACACGCAGTTCGCGCAGCTCATCGAGTTCGCGATGCGTTACCAAAAGCCGGTGCGCATCGGCGTCAACTGGGGTTCGCTCGACCAGTCGCTGGCGACGGCGCTGATGGACGAGAACGCCCTGCGCGCCGAACCCTGGGACGCCGGCCGCGTGCTGCGCGAGGCGCTGATCCGTTCGGCGCTGGATTCCGCCGCGCGCGCGGTCGAGCTGGGCCTGGGCGCTGACCGCATCGTGCTCAGCTGCAAGGTCAGCGGCGTGCAGGAGCTGATCGCGGTGTACCGCGACCTCGCGAAGCGAAGTGACTTTGCACTGCACCTCGGCCTCACCGAGGCCGGCATCGGCAGCAAGGGCATCGTCGCGTCCAGCGCCGCGCTGGCGGTGTTGATGCAGGAAGGCATCGGCGACACCATCCGCATCTCGCTCACGCCCGAGCCCGGTGCGTCGCGCACCCAGGAAGTGATCGTGGCGCAGGAGCTGCTGCAGACCATGGGCCTGCGCGCGTTCACGCCGATGGTCACCGCCTGCCCGGGCTGCGGTCGAACCACCTCGGAGTTCTTCCAGGAGCTGGCCAAGGTCGTGCAGGAGCATGTGCGCGCGAAGATGCCGGAGTGGAAGATCACCCATCCCGGCGCCGAGCACCTGACGCTGGCGGTGATGGGCTGCATCGTCAACGGCCCGGGAGAGTCGCGCCACGCCGATATCGGCATCTCGCTGCCCGGCACCGGCGAGGCGCCGGCGGCGCCGGTGTTCGTCGACGGCGAGAAGTCGGTGACCCTGCGCGGCGACAACATCGCCCATGACTTCGTGGGCCTGATCGACGCCTATGTCGACCGCCGCTACGGTGCGTCCACCTCCGCCTGAGTCAGTCCTCGATCCTTACCAGGTTGCGGCCGTCGTCCTTGGCGCGGTAAAGCGCGGCGTCGGCGGCGGCCATCAGGCTGCTGCGGCTGGCGCGCCCCGGCGCAAGCGTTGCGAGGCCGATGCTGATCGTGATCCGGTGCGGCTCGCCGCCGATGTCGAACCCGGTGGCTTCCACGGCCGCGCGCAGCCGCTCGGCGAACGCCAGCGCGGCATCGGCCTCGCATTCGCACAGCAGGACCGAGAACTCTTCGCCGCCCACCCGCGCGGCGATGTCGTCATCACGCACGTGGCTGCGGATCACCGCGGCCAGCCGGCGCAGGACCGCATCGCCGGCGATGTGGCCATGGCGGTCGTTGACCGGCTTGAACAGGTCGACGTCGATCAGGCACAGCGCCAGGGCACGCCCGTGGCGCGCGGCGCGGGCGATCTCCTTGTCGGCGAGTTCGCAGAAGTGGCGGCGGTTGTAGAGATCGCTCAGCGCGTCATGGGTGGCGAGCTGGTAGATCTCTTCGTGGTAGCGGGCTTCGACGCTGGTCTGGCTGATGAACTTGAGGATGCTCTCGCCGATGGTGACGTGGTCGCCGTCGCACAGGACGTGCTCGGCAATGCGCGCATCGTTGACGCGCACGGCATTGGTCGCGCCCAGGTCCCGGATCCGGTAGTCGTTGCCGTCGCGCCACACCGAACAGTGCTCGCGCGAAACGCTCTTGTGGGCGATGCAGAGGTCGGCGTCCTGCGAGCGGCCGATGAGGACGGCGCTGTCCTCGATGTCGACGCGGCGCCCGAGGGCTTCGCCGTGGATGACCACCAGGCAGGCCGATCGCGGCGCGGGGCTGGCAGGCCCTGCGCTCAGCATCGTGCGCTGAGTGGTTTCGTCCGCCATGATGGCGCCCCGCTGGTCTGAACCGGAAAGTGTAGCCCGCTCCGTACCGGAGTTGGAGTGCGCGCTAGGATAGGGCCGCAAGGGGGATGCATGATCCACGCTGGCGACGATCCCGATCGCACCGAGCTTCTGGCTACGCGCACCGGCGCGGCCGGAACGGGCGATGGTGCCACGCTGGCCGCGGGGGTGCGCCTGGGGCGCTATCGCATCGTCGAACTCCTTGGCCGCGGTGGCATGGGCGAGGTCTACCGCGCGGAGCAGCTGGAGCCGGTGCGGCGTACGGTCGCGCTCAAACTGATGCGCGGCAGGCGCCTGGAGGCGCGGCACCTGGCGTACTTCGAAGTGGAGCGCCAGCTGCTGGCGCAGATGCGGCATCCCGCAATCGCCCAGGTCTTCGACGCCGACACCACCCCCGATGGCCAGCCCTATTTCGCGATGGAGTTCATTGCCGGCAGTCCGCTGACCACGTATTGCGAGGCGAATGCGCTGCCGCTTGAAGCGCGGCTGCGGCTGCTGGTGGGCGTCTGCGAGGGCGTCCAGCACGCCCACCAGAAGGGCGTGGTGCACCGCGACCTCAAGCCCGGGAACCTGCTGGTGGACGAAGTCGACGGCCGCGCGCTGCCGAAAATCATCGATTTCGGCATCGCCACCGCGGCCACCGCGGTCGCTCGCGACCCGTCCGGTGGCCAGCGGGAGGTCGCGGGAACGCCGGAGTACATGAGTCCGGAACAGGCCCTTGGCGACCAGGCGCTGGTCGACACCCGCAGCGATGTCTACTCCCTTGGCGTGGTGCTGTTCGAACTGCTCACGGGGCAGCGCCCTGCCGTTGCCGGCGAGAGCATCGCGGGCAGCACGCGCACGCTGCGCCTCCCGTCCCGGCACCTGGCCACGCTGCCGCCGGACGAAGGAGCGCGGCTGGCCCGTGCGCAGGGCATGAACGTGCCGCGGATGCGGCGGGTGCTGCGCCACGAGCTCGACTGGGTGGTCGCGCGCGCGATGGCCCATGACCGCGCCGACCGCTATCCGTCGGCCGCGGCGCTGGCCGACGACCTGCGCCTGTTCCTGGCAGGCCGCGCGCTGTCGGCGGTGCCCGCGTCGCGACGCTATACCGCGGTGAAGTTCATCCGCCGGCACCGCGCCGCCGTGCTTGCGGCGTCGGTGGCGGTGGTCGCCCTGACGGGCGGCCTGGCGATGTCGGTGCACGGCCTGATGCAGGCCCGCGCGCAGCGCGCGATCGCGGAAGAGCGCAGCGCGCAGTTGGAGACGGTGGCGGCGTTCCAGCAGTCGATGCTCGAGGACATGGACGTCGAGGCCATGGGCAGCGGGCTGGCCGCGGGCCTGCGCGCGCAGCTCGAGAGGGCGGGGCCCGAGGCGGCCGCGGCGCTTGAGGAAGTCCTGTTCCACGCCAGCACGCCCGATCTCGCCCGCAGCCTGGTCGACGGCAATATCCTGCTGCGGGCGGAAGCGGCCATTGCGCGCGACTTCGCCACCCAGCCGCTGCTTGACGCCGACCTGGGCGAATCGGTCGCGGCCGTGCGCGCCGCGCTGGGACTGCACGCGGTCGCGGCGCAGGGCTACGCCAGGGCCGCGGCGATCCGTTCGCGTGAGCTCGGGCCCGGGGATCCGGGTGCACTGGACGCGCGCCGCGAGCAGGCCGAGATGTTGCTCCTTGGCGGCGATCCCGAAGCGGCCCGCGAGGCCATCGACGCGGCCTTCATCCACGCCGGCAAGCTGCCTGCCGACGGCCCGCTGCGGCTGCGGATGGAGCATACCGATGCCGGCATCCTTGCCTCGATGGGCGACCGTCCCGAATCCTTGCGCCGGCTGCAGGCGCTGCACGCACGTGCCGCCGCCGCCCAGGGCGACGAGGGCGCGGAAGCCACGTCGATCCTCAACAGCCTGGCGATCCTGCAGACGCGCATGGGCGATCCTGCTGCCGGCCTGGTGTCGATGGAACGCCTGGCCGCCATCCACGAGCGCGAACTCGGGCGCGACGGGTCGGGGACGATCGATGCACTGCACAACATGGGTCCGATGCTGGTGCTGACCGGCAACGTCCAGGGGGCGATCACGCTGCAGCGCGAGGTCGTGGCCCTGCGCAGCCGCCGACTGGGTGCCGAGCATCCCGCCACGCTGTCCTCGCGCAGCAACCTGGTGTCGTTCCTGAGCGATGCGGGCGAGCTGGAAGAATCCCTGGAGACCGGTGCCGACGTGATCGAAGCGATGGAGCGCGTACTCGGCAGGGCCGACCGCGCCACCCTGCGCGCCAAGTTGAACCGGTCCACCACGTATGCACGCGCCGGTGACTACGAGGCCGCGCTTGCGATGCAGGCCGAGGTGCTGGAGGCGCGCACGAAGCTGCTGGGGCCGACCCATCCGGACACGCTGTTCATCGCCATCAACCGCGCCGGGACCCTGCTGCAGTCGGGGCGCCCGGAAGACTCGCTGGCCCGCATCGCGCAGCTGCTGCCGCCCGCTGTCGAAGTGCTCGGCCGGCGCCATCCGCAGCTGCATGCCGCCATGCAGATCCACGCCGAGGCGTTGCAGGAGCTTGGCGACCATGCCGGCGCCGCCACCGCCTTCGCCGGGCTGCTGGTCATCCGCCGCGACGTGGCCGGTGAGGACCATCCGCTGACGGTCGCGACCGCGGCGCAGCTGTCCGATGCGCTGGCGGGTGCTGGGCGCACTGCCGACTCGGAGGCGGTGTGGGCCGATCTGGTCGCGCCGCTGCTTGCGGCCGAACCGGACGGCCTGGCGCCGCCGCTGCGTGAGCTGGCCGACAGTCTGCGCGATGACGCGGGTGGGCGGTAGCGCCACGGTTGGCCGGCGCGGTTGAGGCTGTGCTCGGCCCGCCGCGATTCCGCTATTCGCCCGGCTTCGCCGCTTCGGCGGGCGCGTTGGTCGCCGCGCGCCGCGCAAGCTGCACTTCGCGGTGCGCGATGTAGATGTTGGCGGCCAGGATGATGCCGGCGCCGAGCAGGGTCCATCGCGTGGGCTCTTCGCCGAACAGCAGCCAGGCCGCCAGCGCCACCAGCGGCAGCTGCACGAAGCTGATCGGCTGCAGCGCCGAGACCTCGCCGATCTTCAGCGCGCGCGTCCACAGCAGCTGGCCGCCTGTCCCGAACGCGCCAAGCAGCAACAGCCAGAGCCAGGTGATGCCCTGCGGCCACTGCCAGGCGAACAGCGCCGGCACCAGCGACATCGGCACCCAGAACACGTAGGTGTAGAAGACAATCGTGTCCGCGGCGTCCACGCGCGAGAGCTGCTTGATCTGGATTGCGACCAGCGCCGCAAGCAGGGCACCGGACAGCGCCACCAGGGTGCCGAGGCTGAAGTCGGTGCTGCCCGGGCGCACGATCACCAGCACGCCCACCAGGCCGATCAGCACCGCCGACCAGCGCCGCATGCGCACGACTTCGCCCAGGATGAACACCGCCGCCACCGTTGCGAACAGCGGCGTGGCATAGGACAGCGCAATCGCCTGGGCCATCGGCAGGTGGCCCAGCGCCCAGAAGCCGCAGAGCATCGACCCGACACCGATCGCGCAGCGCAGGACGTAGCGCGGCAGCTGGGTGGTGCGCGGCAGCTGCCAGCGGCCGTGGAACAGGAAGGGCAGCAGGAACAGCAGGCCGAAAAAATTGCGGAAAAACGCGATCTGGTAGGTGGAAAGATCAGCGGAGGCGAGCCGGATGGTGACTGCCATCGCGGCGAAGAAGCTGGTGCTTCCGAGCATCAGCAGTGCAGCGCGTGCCTGCGGGCTCACCGCCGCCGCCGCGCTCACCAGTGCGCGCCGATGATGCGCGGTTCCGGCTCCAGCGCGACGCCGAAACGCGCCTGCACCGAAGCGGCGATGCGGCGGGCCAGCGCCAGCAGTTCCGCGCCGCTGGCGTTGCCGTGGTTGACCAGTACCAGCGCGTGGCCGGACGCGACGCCGGCGTCGCCATCGCGATGGCCCTTCCAGCCGGCGGCCTCGATCAGCCAGGCCGCCGACAGCTTGCGCAGGCCGGGGCTGCCGGCGTCGAAGCAGGGCAGGCCGGGATGCCCGGAGAGCAGGGCGTCAGCCTGCGCCGACGGCACGATCGGGTTCTTGAAGAAGCTGCCGGCATTGCCGAGCACGGCCGGATCGGGAAGCTTGCGCCGGCGGATGCGGCAGACCGCGTCGGAGACCTGCGCGGGGGTGGGCGCGGTGAGGCCCATGGCCTCGAGTTCGGCGCCGAGGCCCGCGTAGCCGAGCTCCAGCCGCGGCGTGAGCGAGAGGATGAACTCCACCGCGGTCACCACCCAGCGCCCGGGCTCGCGCTTGAAGCGGCTGTCGCGGTAGGCGAAGCCGCAGTCGGCCGCGGCCAGGCGTACCGCTGCGCCGCGTTCGCGGTCCCAGGCCTCGACGGCGTGCACGCGGCGGTCGAGTTCGACGCCGTAGGCACCGATGTTCTGGATCGGAGCGGCGCCGACCGTGCCCGGGATCAGCGACAGGTTCTCGAGACCGGACAGCCCCAGCGCCAGGGTGTGCAACACGAAGTCGTGCCAGCCGCGGCCGGCCTCGGCGCGCACGATGACGGTGTCGCCGTCGCCATCGCCGTCGCCATCACCGTCGTTGCCGTGCGCGCCGTGCGCGTCGTGCGTGATCGCATCGCCCGTGAGCGCCAGCGCGACGCCGCCGAAGTCGCCCGCGAACAGCAGGTTGCTGCCGCCGCCGAACACCAGCAGTCCCTCCGCCATCCGCGGATCGGCAAGGACGCCGGGCAGGGCATCGGCATCGGCCACTTCGACCAGCCAGGCCGCGCGCGCGGGCACGCGGAAGCTGGTGCGCGCGCCGAGGTCGGCGTCGCGCGTCCAGCGCACCGCGGGGTCTGCGTCGATGGCGGCGGCACTCACAGGTTCGGGAGGTTGCCGCGGCTCGGCGCTTCCTTGCGCCGGCGGATGGCCTCGACGCACTCGCCGATCAGCGCCGGGCCGCGGTAGACCAGGCCTGTGTACAGCTGCACCAGCGAGGCGCCGGCGGCGGTCTTCTTGGCCGCGTCGGCGCCGGAAAGGATGCCGCCAACGCCGATCAGGGGGATGCCCTCCGGCAGGCGGGTGCGCAGCATGCGCAGCACCGCGGTGGACTTGTTCATCAAGGGCTCGCCCGACAGCCCGCCGGACTCGTGCGCGTGCGCATGATCCTGCACTGCGATGCGCGACACCGTGGTGTTGGTGGCGATCACGCCGTCCACGCCCAGGTCGCCGAGCACGCGCGCGGCGGCGTCGATGTCCTCATCGCTGAGGTCGGGCGCGACCTTGACCAGCATCGGCACGCGGCGGCCGTGGCGCGACGCCAGCCGCTCCTGCGCCTCGCGCAGCGTGCCCACCAGGTGGCGCAGCGACTGCTCCTCCTGCAGCTCGCGCAGGCCGGCGGTGTTGGGCGAGGAAATGTTGACGGTGACGTAGTCGGCCAGCGGATACACCCGCTCGAGGCAGTGCAGGTAATCGACGTGCGCGGACTCGTTGGGGGTGTCCTTGTTCTTGCCGATGTTGATGCCCAGCAGGCCGTGGTCGCGGCGGCGCGCGCGGCCGACGTTGCGCACCAGGGCGTCGACGCCGTCGTTGTTGAAGCCCAGGCGGTTGATGATGGCCTGGTGCTTGGGCAGGCGGAACATGCGCGGCTTCTGGTTGCCCGGCTGCGGCCGCGGCGTGACCGTGCCGACTTCGACGAATCCAAAGCCGAGCCCCAGCAGTGCATCGATGTGCTCGCCGTTCTTGTCCAGCCCGGCGGCCAGGCCGACCGGGTTGGGAAAGCTCAGCCCGAAGGCCCTGGTCGGGAACGCGCGCGGCACGCCCCCCAGCAGGCGCTGCACCCGCATGCGGTGCAGCGCCTCGAGCGAGGACAGGCCAAGGCCGTGCGCGCGCTCCGCGTCGAGTGCGAAGAGGAAGGGGCGCGCCAGGCCGTACATGCGGTCCTCAGAGGTCGAACTTGATGCCCTGTGCCAGCGGCAGCGCGTCGGAGTAGTTGATGGTGTTGGTCTGGCGGCGCATGTACGCGCGCCACGCATCCGAGCCCGACTCGCGACCGCCGCCGGTGTCCTTCTCGCCGCCGAACGCGCCGCCGATCTCGGCGCCGGAGGTGCCGATGTTGACGTTGGCGATGCCGCAGTCCGAACCCGCCGCCGACAGGAAGGCCTCGGCGCGCTTGAGGTTGGTGGTGAAGATCGCCGACGACAGGCCCTGCGGCACGTCGTTCTGCATGGCGATGGCGTCTTCCAGCTCCGAATACTTCATCACGTACAGGATCGGCGCGAAGGTTTCGGTCTGCACCACCTCGGCATCGTGGGCCAGGCCGGTGACGATCGCCGGACGCACGAAGAAGCCCTTGCGGTCGGTGAACGCCGTGCCGCCGCTCTCGACCGTGCCGCCGGCGGCCTTGGCCTGTTCGATCGCCGCCAGGAAGGCATCGACCGCCGACTGGCTGTTGAGCGGGCCCATCAGGTTGGCGGGGTCGGTCGGATCGCCGATCTTCGTTTCCACCTGCGCGTAGCCGGCCTTCAGCTTGGCCAGCACGTCGTCGTAGATCGACTCGTGGATGAAGGCGCGGCGGGTGCTGGTGCAGCGCTGGCCGGCGGTGCCGACGGCGCCGAACACGATCGCCGGGATCGCGAGCTTCAGGTCGGCGGTTTCGTCGACGATCATGGCGTTGTTGCCGCCGAGCTCGAGCAGCGAGCGGCCGAGGCGGCGCGCGACGCGCTCGCCGACCTGGCGGCCGACCCTGGTCGAGCCGGTGAAGCTGATCAGCGCCACGCGCCGGTCGTCGACCATGCGCTCGGCAAGCGCGTTGTCGGTGTCGTTGAACAGGAAGAACAGGTCCGGGAAGCCGCCTTCGCGCAGTGCCTCGTTGCAGATGCGAATCGAGGCGATCGCCGACAGCGGGGTCTTGCCCGAGGGCTTCCAGATCGAGATGTCGCCGCAGGCGGCCGCGATCAGCGCGTTCCAGGCCCAGACCGCTACCGGGAAGTTGAACGCCGAGATGATCCCGATGACGCCCAGCGGCTGCCACTGTTCGTACATGCGGTGGCCCGGGCGCTCGGAGTGCATGGTCAGGCCGTAGAGCTGGCGCGAGAGGCCGACGGCGAAGTCGCCGATGTCGATCATCTCCTGGACCTCGCCGTCGCCTTCGGGCTTCGACTTGCCCATCTCCAGCGCGACCAGCGAGCCCAGCATGTCCTTGTTGGCGCGCAGCGCGTTGGCGCACAGGCGGACGGCTTCGCCACGCAGCGGCGCCGGCGTGGTGCGCCAGGTCTTGAACGCGCGCTGGGCGCGCTCGACGATGACTTCGTAGTCCTCGGCGGAGGTGGCGTGCACCTGTGCCAGCACCTCGCCATCGGTCGGGTTCACGGGCTCCAGCACGCCGGCATCGCGGGTCTTGGACCACTCGCCGTTGCCGAGGTAAGTGCCGGGTTCGGTGGCGGACAGGCCGAGGGCGGTGAGGACGGGATGGGGCATGGGGAAACTCCTTGAGGCGAAAGTGGTGCCCCCGGCGCGATTCGAACGCACGACCTTCCCCTTAGGAGGGGGACGCTCTATCCAGCTGAGCTACGGAGGCAGCAGCCGCCAATTCTCGCACGGTGCCTCCGGGACGGGCAAAGAACGCGGGTATGCGTGATGCCGGAGTGCCGGTGGTGGGGGCTTTCGGTTGAGGAGGGGGACGCTCTATCCAGCTGAGCTACGGAGGCAGCAGCCGCCAATTCTCGCACGGTGCCTCCGGGACGGGCAAAGAACGCGGGTATGCGTGATGCCGGAGTGCCGGTGGTGGGGGCTTTCGGTTGATTGCTCCGGGAGGGAGTGCGCTGCCCGCCGTGGAGGCAGGGGGGATGCCCAGCCGGAATATGCGCATCCTGCTCCCAGTTCCGGCCGCCGGCCATCCATGGCCGGCTCTGGGCATCCCCCCTGCCT
>NZ_JBCLUZ010000052.1:0-13224 GCF_039548395.1 Luteimonas changyuni | reverse complement strand
GCAGGGGGGATGCCCAGAGCCGGCCATGGATGGCCGGCGGCCGGAACTGGGAGCAGGATGCGCATATTCCGGCTGGGCATCCCCCCTGCCTCCACGGCGGGCAGCGCACACCCTCCCGGAGCAATCATCCGACCCGGAGCAATCATCCGAACCCCACGCAGTCGGGAGAAGAACTTTTTTGCTTGCGCGACCACCGTCGCCGTTCATGTTGCCCACACGCGCAGCCATCAATCCCTGCCCGCCCAGTTGCTAGACTGCCCGCGCCCTTACGCCGGACTCCACGATGCCCAAGTACACCCCGCTCGCCTTCGCGCTCACCGCCAGTCTCGTCATCGGCCTGGTGTCCCCGGATGCCGAAGCACAGCGCCGCGCCGCGCGCGCGCCCGCCGGCCCCACCGCCTGCGGCGATTTCGATGCCTTTGCCAACCAGAACTGGCTGACCGCCAACCCGGTGCCGGACTCCGGCGCGGTGTCCGCGCTGGGCCAGCTCCAGGCGCGCGTGCTCGAGCAGCAGCGCGAACTCCTGTCCACGGCGATGAACGCCCCCCAGGGCCCCGTGCAGACCCTGCTCGGCGACTTCTGGGCCAGCGGCCTTGACCAGGCCGGGGTCGAAGCCGACGGCGCCCGGCCCATCGCGCCCCTACTCGACCGCATCAACGGCATCAAGCGCGCCAAGGACATCCCGCCGGCAATCGCCGCCCTGCACCAGGTCGGGATCCCGGTGGTGTTCAACTTCAGCGCCGACCTCGATCTTGCCGACCTGGACCGCCACATCGGCTACTTCGCCCAGGGCGGCACGGGCCTGCCCGACCCCGCGTACTACACGCGCGAGGACGCGGACTCGCGCGCCCTGCTCGACCTTTACAACAGCTATGTACAGAAGATCCTGGCGCTGACCGGCACCGCCGAGGCCGAGCTTGCGGCCGAGGCGCAGGCGGTCATCGACATCGAGACGCGCATCGCGCGCGCATCGCTGCCGGTGGCCTCGCTGCGCGACCCGCGCGGGAACTACGCGCTGGTGCCTACCGAAGGCCTGGACAAGGCGTACAAACGCCTGCAGCTGTCCGAATTCCTGGCCGCCCAGGGCGTTGCCGACGACAGCGTATCGATTGCCAACCCCGAGCTGTTCACCGCCCTCGACGGCATCGTCGGCAGCGTCAAGCCGGCACAGTGGAAGACCTATCTGCGCTTCCACGTCGGCGACGCGATGGCGCCCTACCTGTCCAGTGGCTTCCGCGACGCCGCCTTCGACTTCCGCGGCCGCGTGCTGCGCGGCGAGGCTGCGCAGCCGTCGCGCGAGCAGCTCGTGTTGCAGGCGATCAACCACGCCGCCGGCCAGATGGTCGCGCGCGAGTACGTCGCCCGCTACCTGCCGCCGGCCAGCCGCAGCCGCGCCGAAGCGGTGGCAGGGGAAGTCCGCGACGCCCTCATGCGCGCGGTCGAACGCGCGCCGTGGATGGACGACGCGACCCGCGCCGAAGCGGTCGCCAAGGTCAAGGGCCTCGGCATCGAGATCGGCGCACCGGTGCGAAACATCGACTACACCGTGCAGCCGATGGGCCGCGGCAGCTTCGGCGGCAACATGCTGATCGCCTCCACCTGGCACCACCGCGAGGAGATGCGGCGCATCGGCCGCGGCAATGCCCAGCGCCGCTGGCCGGTGCTGCCGCAGGAGCCGGCGCTGGCCTACGACGCCGCCCACAACCGCCTGCTGGTTTCGGCCGCGATGCTGCAGCCCCCGGTGCTGGACATGTCGCTCGACGGCGCCGCGCACTACGGTGCATTCGGCGCCCTGGTCGCGCACGAACTCAGCCACGCAGTCGACGGCAAGGGCCGACGTGTCGACGCCCGCGGCGAAATCCGCGACTGGTGGACGCCGGGAACGGCGACGGCCTGGAACGACCGCCTCAACGTGCTTGCGGCGCAGTACGGCAACCTCGACTACCCGGGGCTGCCCGGGCGCAAGCTCGACGGCAGCAGGAGCGCCGACGAGAACGCCGCCGACATCGCCGCGGTCGAGATCGCCTGGGACGCCTTCAGCCATGCCCTGCCGGAGGCCGGCGAGGACGGCAAGAAGGCCTTCTTCAACGCATGGGCCGGGGTGTGGAGCGAACAGGTGTCGCCCGCGGTAGCCGAGCAGCGCGCCGGCACCGCCGTGCAGGCGCCCGGCAAATGGCGCATCAACGCCCCCCTGTCCAACCTGCCCGCGTTCACCGCGACATGGGGCTGCAAGGCGGGCAGCGCCATGGTCCGCAAAGAGGACGAGCGCGTCGGCGTCTGGCGCTGACGCCGGCCTGCTTCAAAGCGCGCCGCGGCCCATGGGGCGCGGCGCGGCGATGGCTCAGAAGCGCCGCGCCGGGGGCCTGCGGCGCGGGCCGCTGCCGAAGGGCGGCTGGCCGCGCCAGTAGCGGATCAGCAGCCAGCCGAACAGCATGCCGCCAAGGTGCGCGAAGTGGGCCACGTTCGGCTGCCGGCCGGTGATGCCCATCACCAGCGTGATCACGCCGAAGACGATGGCGAGCGTGCGCGCCTTCATCGGGATCGGCGGGATCAGCAGCATCACCCGCTGGTGCGGAAACAGCATGCCGTAGGCCAGCAGCAGGCCGAACACGCCGCCGGAAGCACCCAGCGTCGGATACGGCTGCCCGCCCTGGGCCAGCGTCCAGCTCACGATGCCCAGCTGGCACAGCCCCGCGCCGACCACGCAGACCAGGAAATAGGTGAGAAAGCGCCTGGGACCCCAGGTGTATTCCAGCTGTGCCCCGAACATCACCAGCGCCAGCATGTTGAACAGCAGGTGCGCGAGGTCGCCGTGCAGGAAGCCATAGGTGACCAGTTGCCATGGCCAGAAGCCGGGCACGCCCGCCATCCTCATGAACGCGTCCACTCCCGGCGGCCACAGCATCAGCGGCGCGAAGGCCGCGGCCCCGAGCAGGCTCTGGAGCAGGAAGACGCCGGCATTGGCGATCAGCAGGCCCTTGGTGACGGGCGGCAGGTTGGTGAGCATTCGGGGTCCTTGCGCGTGCGCCGGCAATGATAGCGTTTACATCACCCGGCCCGGCCGCTTGGGGCCGCTAGCCGGGCCCCCAGACCTCCGCGTCCAGCGAAGTCGCCTTGCGCGCGGATGCGCAGGCGCGCCCCGCGGCGACCGCGACGCCTTCGGCCCGCAGGCGCCGCACCTGCTCGTTCCACGCCGCCGAGCCGGGCGGGAACGCGATCCGCCCGTCGCTGCGCAGCACCCTGTGCCAGGGCAGCGACGGATCGTCGCTGCCGGCAAGGAGCTTCGCCACCCATCGCGCACGCCCGGGAAGCCCGGCGCGGCGCGCGACCTCGCCGTAGCCCGCGACCTCGCCGCGCGGGATCGCGCGGACGGAGGCGAGGATGCGCGCGGCCGGGTCCGGATGCTCCATTGCGCTAGGATAGCCATCCCGTCCACTTCCGCGGGAATCCCATGCAGAACTTCGAACAGGTCCGCCGCCAACTGGCCGCCGACGGCTTCCGGACCACGGTCGACGAGGCGTTCGTGATCGGCGTCGAGCTCAGCCTCGACGGTGGCCGACGCCACCAGGCGATCTTCCTCTCCGAACTCCACGACGACGACCGGCGCTGCTACCTGCGCGTGAGCACTGCCGTGGCGCCGATCACCGGCATCGACGCGCGCCGCGCACTCGCCTTCAACTGGGACAGCCGCGTCGGCTACCTCGCCATCGGCAGGCTCGACGACGTGCCCTACCTGCAGCTGTGCGAGAACCGCCCCTACGACGGCCTGGACGCGGCCGAACTCGGACGCCTGGTGCTGGAGATCGGCGGCATGGGCGACCGCCTGGAACGCCTGCTCAGTGCCGACGGCGACCTGCTGTAGCGGCGCCTACAGCCAGCCCAGCCAGCCCAGCAGCTTGTACAGACCGTAGGCGATGCCACCCGACATCGGGATGGTCAGGATCCAGGCGCCGATCATCTTCTCGACCACGGTCCACTTGATGGCATTGAGCCGCTTGGCCGTGCCCACGCCCATGATCGCGGTCGAGATGTTGTGGGTCGTGGACACCGGGATGCCCAGCGAGGAAGCCGCCAGGATCACCGAGGCGGCGCTGGTTTCCGCCGCGAAGCCGTGGATCGGATGCAGCTTGACCAGCTTGTGGCCCAGGGTCTTGATGATCCGCCAGCCGCCGGCGGCGGTGCCCGCGGCCATCACCAGCGCGCAGGTGAACTTGATCCAGAGGTCGATGTCGCCCTCTGCCAGCGCGCTTTCGGAAGGGTGCAGGAAGGCCAGCCAGCCCGGCAGCGCGTCAAGCGTGCCCGCCGACTGTGCGCTGACCAGCGCCAGCGCGATGATGCCCATGGTCTTCTGCGCGTCGTTCATGCCGTGCGCGAAGCCCATGCCGGCGGCGCTCACGATCTGCGCCTTGCCGAAGAAGCCGTTCACCCAGCGCGGCCGCGCGATCCGGGCAAGCCAGCCGCCGCTGCGCGCCATCATCGAGATCACGAAGAACAGCACGCCCATCATCAGGAAGCCGGCGGTGAAGCCCAGCACCGGCGAACTCACCATCGGCACGATCACCTTCCACAGCACGCCGGCGCTGCGGTAGACAGGTTCCGCCGGCTCAGACCAGATGATCGAGTCCCAGTTGTTGCTGGTGGCCGCCAGCGCCGCGCCGATCAGCCCGCCGATCAACGCGTGCGAGGACGAGGACGGCAGCCCGAACCACCAGGTGATCAGGTTCCAGGTGATGCCGCCGAGCAGCGCGCACAGGATCAGCTGCGAGCCGACCTCGACCACGCCGGCGTCGATCAGCCCCGAGGCGATGGTCTTGGCCACCGCGGTGCCGGCCAGCGCACCGATCAGGTTCATGCTTGCCGCCAGGCCGACGGCCTGCATCGGCGAAAGCACCTTGGTCGCGACCACGGTGGCGATGGAATTCGCCGTGTCGTGGAACCCGTTGATGTACTCGAACGCGAGCGCGACCAGGATCACGACCAGCACCAGGGTGAGCATGGCGCCGGCCTCAGCTGTTCTTCAGCACGATTTCGAATGCCACCACGCCGGCCTCGCGGCAGCGGTCGATGGCCTTTTCGAGGATCTCGAAGAACTCCTTGAGCAGGAACATTTCGCGCGCGTCGAGCTTGCCCGAATAGATGTCGCGGTAAAGCTCGAGCATCAGCCGGTCTGCCTCGTTCTCGATCGAGCGCAGCTCGTCGTTGAGCGCCTTCATCGGCTCCAGCTTGAGATGGCGCAGCTGCTTCACCATCTTCACCACCACGCCCGCAGCCTGCTCCAGCATCGCCGCGCGCGGTGCGAAGTCGATGTGCTCGAGGTGGGCGGTGGCCAGCGAATAGCGGTCGGCGAACTTCTCGATCTGCTTGGGGATCTTGTACAGCGCCGAGCCCAGTGCCTCGATGTCCTCGCGCTCGATCGGGGTGATGAAGCTGTCCACCAGCGCCTGGCTGATCTTGTTGGAGGCCTCGCGCTCGCGCAGGCGCGCCAGCTTGAAGGCGTCCAGCGCGGGTTGGCGGTCGGCCTCGCGCAGCATCTGGTGGAGGGCCACGGCGGCATCCTGTGCGGCCTGCGCGGCCTCCTCCAGCAGCGTGTAGAACTGCTTGCCTTGGCCGAACATGGTCTGCAGGGAAAACATGGCGCGTCGCCTCGTCGGGGAATGCGGGGTCCGCGCGTGGCCGGCGGACGCGGAATTATGACCGCATCGTGACAATACGCCCACCCCGGCGGCGCCCGCCGGGCCCGCAGGCCGCCTGCTATGATCGCCCCGTGCGCCCGGCGCACCCTGTTTCACGGACCACCATGGACGACGACCCCAGACTTCCGCAGCGCTGCCCGCGCCCCTGCCCCGCCGCGCTGCCAAGCCCCTGCACCGCCAACCGCCACCGCCCCTGGACCGGGGGGCTGGCGCAATGATCGAGCTGCTCATCGTCGCCGCGCTGATCGTGCTGAACGGCTTCTTCGCCATGTCGGAGATGGCGCTGGTGACCGCTCGGACCTCACGCCTGCGCCAGCTGGCCGAGACCAGCCGCGGTGCGCGCGCCGCCCTGAAGCTGGCCGAGCACCCGGACAACCTGCTCTCCACGGTGCAGGTCGGCATCACCCTGATCGGCGTGCTCACCGGCCTGTTCGGCGGCGAGGCCATCGGCCTGCAGGTCGCCGAGTGGGTCCGCGGCCTGGCGCCTTCGGCGGCCGAATACGCGCGCCCGATCGGCATCAGCACCGCGGTCGGCCTGATCACCGCCGGCACCGTCATCTTCGGTGAGCTGATCCCCAAGCGCCTGGCGCTGACCAACGCCGAAACCATCGCCAGCGCGGTCGCGCTTCCGCTGGAGGCGCTGGCCACCGTCGCCAAGCCGGTGGTGTTCACGCTGGGTGCGATCAATCGCGCGGTGCTGCGCCTGCTGGGCATCAAAGACGACGAGCGCAACGCGATCTCCGAGGAGGAGATCCGGATGCTGGTCAGCGAAGGCCACGCCCAGGGCGTGATCGATGCCGACGAGCGCAACATGATGAACCGGGTGCTGCACCTGGGCGACCGCGATGCGCACAGCCTGATGACGCCGCGCACGCGCATCGCCTGGCTCGACGTCTCAGAGAGCTTGGAGGACAACCTGGCGACCATGCGCGAAACGCCGTTCTCGCGCTATCCGGTGTACCGCGGCAGCGACGACGAAGTGGCCGGGATCCTCGAGGTCAAATCGCTGATCGATCGTTTCCAGGAGGGCGAGTTCGACCTGTTCGAGCAGCTGCGCGAACCGCTGTTCGTGTCGGAATCAACGCCGGCGATGAAGCTGATCGAGATCCTGCGCGAAGAGCAGCAGTCGCTCGCGCTGGTGGTCGACGAATACGGCGATGTCACCGGCATCATCAGCGTCAACGACGTGCTCGAGGCGGTCATCGGCCGCACCTCCAGCGGCGAGGGCGCGGATTCGCATCCGCTGGTGGTGGTGCGCGACGATGGCTCGCTGCTGGTCGACGGCGCGCTCGGTGCCGATTCGCTGCGCGAGCTGTTCGACGGCAGGCCCCTGCCACATGCCGACGAGCACGACTACAACACCGCCGCCGGCATGACCATCGCCCACTTCGGGCGCATTCCCAGCGCCGGCGAGCACTTCGAATGGGCCGGCTGGCGCATCGAGGTGGTCGACCTCGACGGCCCGCGCATCGACAAATTGCTGCTGCAGCGGGTCGCGGGCAACCCGCCGGGCGATGGCTGAGCCGGATCCGCCGCGGGCGACCGCGCGCGCGGTGCTGGCGGCCCTCGCCGCCGGGCCCGCCGACGACGTGGTCACCCTGCGCTCGGTGACCGAAGGCCTGGGCGGAAGCCTGTTCGGCATGCTGCTGTTCATCGCCACCCTGCCCGCCTTCCTGCCGATCCCCGGCGTGGCCGGCGCGCTCAGCGGGCCGCTGGTCAGCGTGATCGGTGTGCAGCTGCTGGTCTGCATGCGCCGCCCGTGGCTGCCGCGCCTGATCGCCGACCGCGGCCCCAGGCGCGGCACGCTGGCGCGCTTCGAGCAGCGCGTCTCGCCGTGGCTGGGGCGGCTGGAGCGCGTCATCCGCCCGCGCCTGCCGGGCATGATCGACCATCCCGCGGCGAACATGGTCACCGGCCTGCTGCTGCTCCTGCTCGGACTGCTGCTGGCGCTGCCGATCCCGTTCACCAACTATGTATTCGGCGTGCTGCTCCTGGCCTATGCGCTGGCGCTGCTCGAGCGCGACGGCGCGCTGATGCTGGTGGCCTGGGGCGCGGGCCTTGCCGCGATCACGTTCTTCGGGATCACCGGCGGCACGCTTGCGGCATGGGCCACCGAGTGGGTCGAGCGCCTGCTGTAGCGCGACCTGCCTACGCCGCGCGCCCCGCCGGGCTCAGGACAACAGGCCGCGGAAGTCGTGCACGTTCATCGGATAGCCAAGCCAGTAACCCTGTGCAAGATCGCAGCCGCGCTCGCGCAGCACTTCGTACTGGCCTTCCTTCTCCACGCCCTCGGCGACGACGGTGATGCCGAGCGAATGCGCCATGGCGATGATCGCCGTGGTCAGCGCCAGGTCGTCCGGATCACGCAGCACGTCGGCGATGAAGCTGCGGTCGATCTTGACGCCGTCCACCGGCACCCGGCGCAGGTGGCTCAGCCCGGAGAAGCCGGTGCCGAAGTCGTCCAGCCACACCTTGACCCCCGCATCGCGCAGCCGCGCAAGCAGGCTGCTGACACGCAGCTCGTCGCCGATCACCGCGGTCTCGGTCAGCTCCACGTGCAGGCCGTCGGCCGGCAGCCCGGTGTCGGCCAGGGTCTGCTCCACCTGGGCCGCGAGGTCGCCGTTGCGCAGCTGTCGCGGCGAAACGTTCACCGAAACGAACAGGTTCGAGTCCGGGAAGTCGCGGCGCCACTGCATCGCGTCCCTGCAGGCCAGGCGCAGCACCTGCGGACCGATGGTTTCGATCAGGCCGCTCTGCTCGGCCACGTCGATGAACACCGAGGGCGCGACCATGCCGGTTTCGGGATGCTGCCAGCGCAGCAGCGCCTCGGCGCCGACCAGGCGCCGGTCTTCCAGGCGGTAGACCGGCTGGTACGCCAGGCTGAGCTCGCCGCGCTCCCATGCGCCGCGCAGGTCCTGCTCCATGCTCACCCGGCGCTCTACGGCCTGGTCCATGGCCCGGCTGTAGAAGCGATGGCAGTTCTTGCCCGCGACCTTGGCCTGGTACATGGCGATGTCGCCGTTCTTCATCAGCATGGTCGCGCCGGCGGCATCGTCCGGGAACAGGGTGATGCCGATCGAGGTGCCCAGGAACACCTGGCGACCGCCGACCACGATCGGCCGGCTGAGCTCCGCCACCAGGGTATCGGCCAGGCGGCTCGCCTTTTCGCGCATGCCGGCGGCATCGCTGCCGGCGGACTCGACCAGGATCACGAATTCGTCGCCGCCAAAGCGCGCCAGCACCGCGCCGTCGCCGCCCAGGCGCTCGACCGTCTCGTTGATACGGTTGGCGAACTGCACCAGCACTTCATCGCCGGCGTCGTGGCCCAGGGTGTCGTTGATGCGCTTGAAGTCGTCGATGTCGGCGAACAGCAGCGCCAGCTGATGGCCGGCTCCGTGCAGTTCCATCAGCCTGCGGTCCAGCGACTCGCGGAAGGCCAGCCGGTTGGCGAGTCCCGTGAGCGCGTCGGTGTAGGCCATGCGCCGCATGTCCCGGTCGTGGCGGGCAATGCTTTCGCGCATGTGGCCGAAGGCCCGGACCAGGTCACCGACCTCGTCCGCACGCCTGCTGTCAGGCAGCTCGGCGACGAAATTTCCGCTCTCGATCTCACGCGCGGCGTCCGCCAGCTGCCGCACCGGGCGCACCAACGTGCGCTGGACCAGGGCACCCAGGCCAATGGCCACCAGTACCAGCCCGGCCATGAGGGCCGCGATCCAGCCGGCGTGGCGCTGGCCGATGGCGGCCAGTCGCTCGGCCATGCCGGTGACGGCGCGCTGCTCGTCGGCCTTCACCGAGGTCATCGAATAACCCACCCGCAGGCCACCAAGGCGGACATCGCCGATATACAGCGGAACCGCGACGTCGAGCACCGTGTCGCTGGCCTGGATGTGCGGTGCGCGCGCGGTCACCGCCTCGAAGGCCATCGCATCGTCCATCACCTGGCCGTAGCTGCGGATGTCGCGCGAACCATCGTGGACGACCGTGCCGTCGTTGTCGTAGACCACGGCATAGGCGACATCGGGCTGCTTGAGGACGGCCCGCAGCAGCACGCCGATCTCGTCCAGGTCGAAATAGTAGAGCGGATTGACAAGCCCGCTGGCGAGCTCGACCCCGACCGCCTCTGAGCGCTCGGCCAGGCGGTCGAAGGCCAGAGCGTGCATGGACTCCGTGCTCAGCTGCAGCACTTCGTTGCGCATCACGTCCTGGCGATGCAGCAGCATCGCGACCACCGCAAGCACAACCAGCAGCGCCATCACCAGGGCGGCCAGGAAACGTGCGTACAGCCCGCTGGCGGCCTTCATTCAAGCACCTCGGCGACGCGGGCGACCCCTGCCCGGAGCGCGTCCAGCGACCGACGCGTGCCTGCGTCGACCGGCAGGAAGCGCGTGGTGCCGAAGAAGCGCTGCAGGGCTTCGCTTGCGGCTGGGTCGTTGGCGGCGTTGGCGAGCACGTCCCGCAGGCGTCCGGCGACCGCCGGGTCGAGGTCTCCGCGCACCACCTCCAGCGCCCGCGGGTAGTCCACGCTGGCGTGGAAGCCCACCAGGTCGCGGCGGTAGCTTTCCGGCATGTTCTGGAAATCGACGTTGCTGAAGGCGCCCGCATCCACCAGGCCCTTGTGCACCCAGCTCGAGATGTTGAATTCCGAGCGTGCGAACAGGTAGCCCACGGAACCCTCGGCCGCACGGTCGAACGGCGACAGCAGGATCTCCATCGGCATGTCGAGCGCGATCATCTCCATCGCCGGCACGTAATAGGCACTGGTGGAGCTGGGGTTCTGGAATGCGAGGCTGCGCCCGTGCAGGTCGCCGAGGCTTTCGATGCCGCTGTCGCGACGGGCGAAAAAGACCGTGTGGTAGGCGCCAACGCCGCCGCGCTCGGTCAGCAGGATCGCATTCGCGCCGGCGCGCGCTTCGAGCGCCATCGCCCCGGCCGAGGTCTCGGTGACCCAGTCGACGCGGCCCCGACGCAGGTAGCTTTCCATCTGCCGGGCATCGCGCGCCATGAGTATCCGACCCTCGCGGATGCCGACATCGGCCATCCGCTCCACGACGTAGTCGAGCATCGGCTTGAGCTGGTCATAGTGCGCGGCCGGATCGTCGCTGATCCGCCCAAGCACGAGCACGCCGGGTTCGGCGGCGGCAACCGGCGCGCACAGTGCGAGCGATGCGGCCAGCGCGGCCAACAGCTGGCGAAGGCGGCGGGACATCGCGATACCGGCAGGACCCCGCTTGCAGAAGATGCCGCAGCGTAGCGGAAAACATGATCGCCGGCACATGTTCACGCGTCCCCGCCGCATGCTCCGCCCGCCAGCCGCGCCATGCGCTGGGCATCGGCAAGCACTCCACGCAGCAGGCGCAGCTCGCGCTCGTCCATGTCGCAGCGCAGGAAGATCCGCCGCAGCTTGCGCAGCGCCGAGTGCGGCGCGCGACCTTTGTGGAAGTCGATCGCATCAAGCGTGTCGCCAAGCTGGCCGAAGAAGCCTTCGAGTTGGGCATGGCTGGCCGGGGGATCGCGCCTGGCGACGTTGCCCTCGCCCTCGCCGTCTCCGGCGGACGCTGCATCGCGCTCCAGCGATGCCACCCGCAGTTCGTAGGCCAGGACCTGCACGGCCGCGGCCAGGTTCAGCGAGCTGTACTCCGGGTTGGCGGGAATATGCACCGCGGCGTGGCACAGCTGCAGTTCGTCGTTGTCCAGCCCGGTGCGCTCGCGGCCGAACACCAGCGCCACGTTCGCCCCACGGCCGCTGGCCTCGAGCAGGCGCGCGGCCCCGGCACGCGGCGCGAGTTCCTCGAGCTGGATGCGGCGGCTGCGCGCGGTGCACCCGAGCACCAGGCTGCAGTCGGCCACGGCCTCGGCCAGGCTGCCGACGATGGGCGCCGCGTCGAGCACATCGTCGGCACCGGCGGCCATGGCCACCGCGTCGGCATGCGGATAGCGCTCCGGCGCAACCAGCACAAGCCGCTGCAGCCCCATGGTCTTGATGGCGCGGGCGGTCGAGCCGATGTTGCCCGGGTGCTGGGTGCCGACCAGGACGATGCGGATCCCGCCCGCCGGCTGCGTGCTGTTCGCGATGTGCGCGGTGTTCATGGGCGCAAATGGTAAACTGTGCGACGGCCTCGAGCCGACTGTTCTTTCCCCCTGCCGTCCCCCAACAACGCCGGAGTCCGCCTGCGATGCTACAACCTGCCGTCAACATCATGGTCAAGGCGGCCCGCGCCGGTGGCAACATCCTCCTGCGGCACATGCACAAGCTCGATGCGATCAACGTCGTCGAGAAGGACCGCATGGATTACGCCAGCGAGGTCGACCGCCTGGCCGAGGTCGCCGTGGTCAAGGAGCTGCGCCGCGCCTATCCCGAATACGCCGTGCTTGGCGAGGAAGGCGGAGAGCAGAAGGGCAGCCAGGGCGCCAGCCGCTACACCTGGGTGATCGACCCGCTGGATGGAACCAGCAACTACCTGCGTGGCTTCCCGCACTGGTGCGTCTCGATCGCGCTGTGCGAAGGGCCCGAGCCGCTGCATGGGGTGATCTTCGATCCGCTGCGCAACGAGCTGTTCACCGCCAGCCGCGGCGGCGGCGCCCAGCTCAATGAAAAGCGCATCCGGGTGGCCGACCGCAAGGACCTCGCCGGCACCCTCGTCACCACCGGTTTCCATCCGCGCGAGCGTTCGCGCACGGCGGCGCAGTTCGATTGCATGCGCCAGGTGCTGTCGGTGGCGGAAGACGTGCGCCGCACGGGTTCGGCCGCGCTCGATCTGGCCTACGTCGCCGCCGGTCGCACCGACGGCTATTTCGAAGCCGGCGTGCAGGCCTGGGACATCGCCGCGGGCATCCTGATGGTGCGCGAGGCCGGCGGCAAGGTCACCGACTACAAGGGTGCCGCGATGGGTCCCTTGCACATCGCGATGAACAGCCGCCAGGTGGTGGCCGGCAACATCCGCGTGGCCGAAGCCCTGCAGAAAACCGTCGCCGCCTCGGGCTACGCCGCGGCGTTCTGATCGAAGCCTCCCTTCTTCCCCCTCCGCCTGCGGGGAGCATAAAAGAAGGTTCTTCTCCTGATTGAGGGGGAGGCGTGCGGCCGGGCCGGCGGAGTAGCTGGTTCTTCTGAGGCTCCGGGTGATGCGGCAGTGGGGTCGGGAGCCGCTCCGTTGGGATGCGCGCTGCCCGTCCCGCGCACAGGGGGTGTGCTGCGCCGGCCGTCTCCGCATCCTGCTCCCAGCGGCCGGGCGCCGGCCATCCATGGCCGGCTCTCCGCACACCCCCTGTGCACGGGACGGGCCGTGGCGTTTTCCTGCTTCGGGTCGAAGATCAAGAGCGGGCACGCTCGCGATCGTGGCCGTGGTGTGACGTGGCGTGGCCGTGCCGCTTGATCCGGTGACGTCTGCCCGGTTGCGACATCTGCGGCGACGTTGCCCCCGTCCACCACCGCGCAAAAGGTCCGGGCCCGGGGGGGGGGGGGGGGGGGGGGGGGGGGGGGGGGGGGGGGGGGGGGGGGGGGGGGGGGGGGGGGGGGGGGGGGGGGGGGGGGGGG
>NZ_JBCLUZ010000051.1:0-1378 GCF_039548395.1 Luteimonas changyuni | reverse complement strand
GCCGGCGCAGCACACCCCCTGTGTGCGGGACGGGCAGCGCGGGCTACAACGGAGAAATCCACGGGACGGGCAGCGCGGACCACAACGGAGCTCACGCCGCAACAACGTGCTCCAACTGTCACGTCAGAACCCCGGAGCCGCGAGAAGAACCAGCCACTCTGCCGGGTCGGGCGTACGTCTCCCCCTCAATCGGGAGAAGAGCCTTTTTCTTTCCGGATTCCGGAATCCGGCGCGCGTGGCGGGCGCCTCAGTCCACCAGCCGCAGCCGCAGCTCCTTGGGCAGGGCGAACACCATGTTCTCGCGCTCACCATCGAGCTCGCGCACGCCGCCGGCTCCGAGATCGCGCAGTCGCGCCAGCACGCCTTCCACAAGGACATCCGGGGCCGAGGCACCGGCGGTCACGCCCACGTGGTGGCGGCCAAGCACCCATGCCGGGTCGATCTCGTCGGCGCCGTCGATCAGGTAGGCCTCGACGCCGTCGCGTTCGGCGAGCTCGCGCAGGCGGTTGGAGTTCGAGCTGTTGGGCGAGCCGACCACCAGCACCAGGTCGCATTCGGTGGCCAGCAGCCGCACCGCGTCCTGGCGGTTCTGGGTGGCGTAGCAGATGTCGTCGTTCTTCGGGCCCTGGAGCGCCGGGAAGCGCGCACGCAGGGCGTCGATCACGCCGCGCGTGTCATCCACCGAGAGCGTGGTCTGGGTGGTGTAGGCCAGGTTGTCCGGCTGCGCGACCTGCAGCGCCTCGACATCGTCCACGTCCTCGACCAGGTAGATGGTCCCGGTGCCGCGCTCGCGGCTCCACTGTCCCATCGTGCCTTCGACCTCGGGGTGCCCGGCGTGGCCGATCAGCACCACGTCGCGGCCCGCGCGGCAGTGGCGTGCGACTTCGAAATGCACCTTGGTCACCAGCGGGCAGGTGGCGTCGAACACTTTCAGGCCGCGACGGTCGGCTTCGTTGCGCACCGCCTGGGAAACGCCGTGGGCGCTGAAGATCACCGTGTTGCCGTCGGGCACCTCGTCGAGCTCCTCGACGAAGATCGCGCCGCGCTGCTTGAGGTCGTCGACCACGTAGCGGTTGTGCACGACCTCGTGGCGCACGTAGATCGGCGCGCCCAGCGTCTCGATCGCGCGCTTGACGATCTCGATCGCGCGGTCGACGCCGGCGCAGAAGCCGCGGGGGTTGGCGAGCAGGATATCCATGCCACCATTCTACCCCTGCCCCGATGGGAGCGCTCCCGCCCTTGCGGGCGCAGCCTTCCGCTGAAGCGGGAGCTGGAGCGGCCATCCGCCTTTGTGGGAGCGGCCCTCCGCTTTTGTGGGAGCGGCTATAGCCGCGATGGCCTGGTGCCCAGATCGCGGCTATAGCCGCTCCCACAAACA
>NZ_JBCLUZ010000050.1:0-12146 GCF_039548395.1 Luteimonas changyuni | reverse complement strand
TGTGGGCCGTCTCTTTTTTTTTTGGGGGGTTTTCTGTCTCTGCGCTGTTCTCTCCCCCCCCCCCCCCCCCCCCCCGCTCCCACAAACAGCTGCCCTACAGGGCTCCAGCCTTCTTCGGGGCGAAAATTCCGAACAGGGCGATGCCGATGGCGCCGCCGACGATGGCGGCGTCGGCGATGTTGAACGCCGGCCAGTAGTGGTCGCGCCAGTGCCACTGGATGAAGTCGATGACGTGCCCGTGGACCAGCCGGTCGATCACGTTGCCGATGGCGCCGCCGATCACCAGCGCGAACGGCAGCGCCGTGCGCCAGTCCGCGCGCGGCGTGCGCGCCAGCCACACCGCCAGCAGGCCGCTGATGCCAAAGGCCAGCACGGTGAAGAACCACTTCTGCCAGCCGCCGGCGTCGGACAGGAAGCTGAAGGCGGCGCCGGTGTTGTAGGTGCGGTACCAGTTCCAGAAGCCTTCGATCACGGGGATCGCGGTGTACTCCGGCAGGCTGGTCAGCACCCACTGCTTGCTGAGCTGGTCAAGCACCAGCACCACGAGCGAAACGACCAGCCACGGCAATGCGTTGGGCTTCGGCCTCAGAACCACAGGCGGTCCTCCCCCGGGCCTTCCACGTTCGACACGCAGCGCGTGCACAGCTGCGGATGCGCCTCGACCGTACCGACGTCGCCGCGGCGCTGCCAGCAGCGCACGCACTTGGGCTTGCTGGTAGGCAGCGCTGAAACCACAACCTCGCCGGCGTCGTCATCGGCCACCAGGGCCACGTCGCCGCTGATGAAGAAGAAGCGCAGCTCGTCGAGCAGGCCCGACAGGCGATTCTGGTCGGCCACGCCGCAGGTCAGGGTGATCTCGGCATCCAGCGCGGCACCGATCGCGCCGCTGGCGCGCATCGGCTCAAGCACCCTGGATACGTGCTCGCGCAGGCGCAGCAGGTCGTCGAACTCGCGCGCCGACAGCGGCGCGTCGTCGGTCAACGGAGCCAGGCCTTCGTACCAGGTCGCGAACAGCACGTTGCCTTCGCGTTCGCCCGGCAGGTAGCCCCACATCTCGTCGGCGGTGAACGACAGGATTGGCGCGATCCAGCGTACGAAGGCCTCGGCGACGTGGTACATCGCAGTCTGTGCGCTGCGCCGGCCGCGCGAGTCCTCGCGCATGGTGTAGAGCCGGTCCTTGGTGACGTCCAGGTACAGCGAACCGAGATCGACGCTGCAGAAGTTCATCAGCAGCTGCACCACCTCGGCGAAGTCGTAGCGCGCACAGGCATCGACGATCTTCTGCTGCACGCCGTGGGCGCGATGCACGATCCAGCGGTCGAGCGCGACCATGTCGGCCGGCGCCACCACGTCCACCGCGGGGTCGAAACCGTGCAGGTTGCCGAGCAGGAAGCGCGCGGTGTTGCGGATGCGGCGGTAGGCGTCGGCGTTGCGCTTGAGGATCTCCTTCGACAGCGACATCTCGTTCGAGTAGTCGGCCGATGCGATCCACAGGCGCAGGATGTCGGCGCCGAGCGTCTTCATGATTTCCTGCGGTTCGATGCCGTTGCCCAGCGACTTCGACATCTTGCGGCCGTGCTCGTCGACGGTGAAGCCGTGGGTCAGGCACTGCCGGTAAGGTGCGGCGCCGTCGATCGCGATGCCGGTCAGCAGCGACGACTGGAACCAGCCGCGATGCTGGTCGGAGCCTTCCAGGTAGAGGTCGGCCGGCTTGCCGATGCCGCGCGCGGCCAGCACGCATTCGTGGGTGACGCCGGAATCGAACCAGACGTCGAGGATGTCGGTGACCTTGTCGTACTGCGCGGCCTCGTCGCCAAGCAGCTGCGCCGGATCAAGCGCGAACCAGGCATCGATGCCGCCCTGCTCCACCAGGTCGGCGGCGGCGCGCATCAGCTCGCTGGAGCGCGGATGCGGCTCGCCGGTCTCGCGGTGCACGAACAGCGCGATCGGCACGCCCCAGGTGCGCTGGCGCGAGATCGTCCAGTCCGGGCGATCAGCGACCATGCCGGCGATGCGCGCCTCGCCCCAGCCGGGGAACCACTCCACGCCCTCGATCGCGGCCAGTGCGTCGCGGCGAAGGCCGGCCTTGTCCATCGAAATGAACCACTGCGGCGTGGCGCGGAACGCGACCGGCGTGCGATGGCGCCAGCAGTGCGGATAGCTGTGCTCGATCCTGGAATGCGCCAGCAGCGCACCACTGGCGCGCAGCACCTCGACGATGGCGTCGTTGGCCTTCCAGATGTGCGTGCCCGCCAGCTCCGCGCCGTTGGCCGCGGGCGTCGACGGCAGGTACACGCCGCGTCCGTCGACGGGGTTCATCTGCGCGGCGGTGTAGCGGTCGACGATGCCGTACGCGCGCGCGGCCGCGAAGTCCTCCTGGCCGTGGCCCGGAGCGGTGTGCACCGCACCGGTGCCGTCGTCGTCGGTCACGTGGTCGCCCAGGATCACCGGGATATCGCGTTCGGCGTAGAACGGATGCGCGAACAGCAGGCCTTCCAGCGCGGCGCCCCGGGCATGGCCGTGGACCAGGGCCTCGCCTTCGACGCCGTAGCGTGCCAGGACCTTCGTCGCCAGCGAGGCGGCCACGACGAGCCAGCGGCCACGCCCGCCGTGCGCTGGTCCCTCGACCAGCGCGTATTCGATGTCCGCGCCGAGCGACACCGCCAGCGACGCCGGCAGCGTCCACGGCGTGGTGGTCCAGATGGGGAGCGCAAGTTCGACGCCATCGGGCAGCACGGCGCCGAAGGCACGCGCCACCGCGTCCGCATCACGCGCCGGATAGGCCACGTCGACCGCGGGCGACACCTTGTCCTGGTATTCGATCTCGGCCTCGGCCAGCGCCGAGCCGCAGTCGAAGCACCAGTACACCGGCTTCGCGCCGCGCACCAGGTGGCCGTGGTCGATCACCTTCGCCAACGCGCGCATCTCGTTGGCCTCGTACGTCGGGTCCAGCGAGAGATAGGGATCGTCCCAATCGCCAAGCACGCCCAAGCGCTTGAAGTCGGCCTTCTGCAGCTCGACCTGCGCCAGCGCGTACTCGCGGCAGGCCTGGCGGAACGCCGCTGCGTCGAGCTTCACGCCCACCCGGCCGTGCTTCTTCTCGATCGCGATTTCGATCGGCAGGCCGTGGCAGTCCCAGCCCGGCACATAGGGCGCGTCGAAACCGGCGACCGTCTTCGAGCGGACGATGATGTCCTTGAGGATCTTGTTGACCGCGTGGCCCAGGTGGATGGCGCCGTTCGCATACGGCGGGCCGTCGTGCAGGACGAAGCGCGGCCGGCCCGCGGCCCGTTCGCGCAGGCGGGCATACAGCCCTTCCGCCTCCCAGCGCGCCAGCGTGGCCGGCTCCCGCTTGGGCAGGTCGCCGCGCATCGGGAACGCGGTCTCGGGCAGGAGGATGGTGGATTTGTAGCGCTGGCTGTCGTCGGTCACGCGGTCGCTCGCTGCGGGGTATGCATCAGAATTTCGCGGGCCTGTGCGGCATCGCGGTCCATCTGCGCGACCAGGGTCGGCAGGTCGGGGTATTTCTCTTCGTCGCGCAGGCGCGCCACGAACTCCACCTCGATGCGGCGACCGTACAGGTCGCCGTCGAAATCGAACAGGTGGGCTTCCAGCAGCGGCTCGATGCCGTCCACCGTGGGCCGGGTGCCGAAGCTCGACACCGAAGGCCAGGGCGCGTCGCCAACGCCGTGCACGCGGGTGGCGTAGATGCCCTGCAGCGCCGGCACCTTGCCGCGGAAGCGCAGGTTCGCCGTGGGGAAGCCGAGCGTGCGCCCGAGCTGGCGGCCGCGCACCACGCGCCCGCCGATGGCATAGGCATGGCCGAGCAGGCGCGCGGCGGTGGTGAAATCCCCTGCGACCAGCGCCGCCCGGATGCGCGTGCTCGACACGCGTCCGCCATCGAGCATGACCGGCGCGATCTCGCCCGCGCTGAAGCCGAGCCGCTCGCCCGCGGCCTGCAGCGTGCCCAGGTCACCCGCGCGGCGGTTGCCGTAGCGGAAACCGGGACCGACCCAGACTTCGCGCGCGCGCAGGCGTCGCGCCAGCACGCGTTCGGCGAACCCGTCGGGCGACATCGCCGCGAACGCGCGGTTGAAGCGCAGCAGCCCCACCAGGTCGGCACCGAGCGCGAACAGGCCCTCGGCGCGTGCGCGCGGCAGCATCAGGCGCGGCGGCGGTGCGTCCGGCGCGAAGAACTCGCGCGGCAGGGGCTCGAAGCTCAGCGTGGCCAGCGGAAGACCCAGCGCCCGCGCGCGCTCCGTCGCGTGCCCCACCAGCGCGCGATGGCCGAGGTGCAGGCCGTCGAAGGCGCCGATGCAGGCCACGCTGCCTTCGGGGCACAGGGGCCCGCCGTCGACGTCGCGGAACAGCTGCTTCATGGGATCCAGGATGGTTTGGCGCCGCCAACAGCGGCAGCGCGCCCGACCGCAGTCGGTCGGCAAGTATACCGACGCCGCCGAGCGCCCATGCTCAGTGGCGCAGATGCCGCGGCCGCAGGCCCAGTGCCAGCAGCGTAACGGCGTAGGCCAGCCCACCACCGGCAACCACCGCCAGCAGCCACAGCGCGCGCAGCACCAGGCTTTCGATCGCGGTCCAGTCACCCACCCATCCACGAAGCCCCAGGACCACGGCTGCCATCGCCGCGCAGGCCGCGACCAGGCGCAGCCAGAACCGCCCCCAGCCCGGCTGCAGGCGCACCAGGCCGGCGCGCCTGACATAGCGCCACAGCAGCCAGGCATTGAGGATCCCCGCCAGGCCGGTGGCCAGAGCGATCCCACCGTGCGCGCCCTGAATGTCCCAGAGCCACAGCGGGGTGGTGAAGGCGATGGTCATCAGCACGTTGGCAATGACGGTGATGATCGCCGCGCGCATCGGAGTCTTTGTGTCCTGGCGGGCGAAGAACGCCGGCGCCAGCACCTTGGTCAGCATGAATGCCGGGATGCCGATGCTCATCGCCGAGAGGCTGAGCGCGGCCATGCGGGTGTCGTGCGGGGTGAAGCGGCCGCCCTGGTAAACCACCGCGGTCAGCGGCTCGGCCAGCAGCAGCAGGCCGATGGCCGCCGGCACGCCGCCGAGGAGTGCCATGCGCAGCGCCCAGTCCAGCGCAGCTCCGTAGCCCTCGCTGTCTTCGGCGGCGTGGCGCCGCGACAGGTGCGGCAGGATCACGGTGCCGATGGCCACGCCGAACAGGCCCAGCGGAAACTCGACCAGGCGGTCGGACAGGTACAGCCAGGTCTGGCTGCCGGTGACCAGCAGGGACGCGAACACGGTGCCCACCAGCAAGTTGAGCTGCGCCACCGACGAGGAGAACAACGTCGGCACCATCAGCCGGGCCACCCGGCGCACATCCGGGTGGCGGAAGCCAGGCCGGAAGCGCGGGCGCAGGCCGAGCCTGCCCAGGGCCGGCCACAGCAGCGCCAACTGCAGGATGCCGGCCACCAGCACGCCCCAGGCCAGTGCCATCACCGGCTGCGCGAAGTAGCGCGACACCCAGACGATCGCCACGATCATCACCAGGTTGTGCAGCACCGGCGTCACCGCCGGCAGCGCGAAGCGGCCGAAGCTGTTGAGCACGGACGCGACCAGCGCCATCAGCGAAATGAACACCAGGTAAGGGAAGGTGATGCGCAACATGTCGGCGATCAGCCCCAGTTTCCCGGGCTCGTCGACGGCGCCCGGTGCGAACACGGCGGCCACCAGCGGCGCCGCAAGCATTCCGGCCGCCGCGAACACCAGCACCACCGCCAGCAGTGCGCCGGCCATGGCATCCAGGAACGCCTTCAGCTCCCGCGGGTCCTTGCGCTCGCGCAGCTCGTTGAATACCGGCACGAACGCCATCTGCACCGAACCTTCGGCGAAAATCCGGCGCAGGTAGTTCGGGATCCGGTAAGCGATGACGAACGCGTCCATCGCCACCGAAACGCCGAACACGCGCGACTGCAGGGCGTCGCGAAGGAAACCCGCGATCCGCGACAGCAGGGTCATTGCGCTGAACACCGCGGTGGAGCGCAGCAGGCCGCCGCCGCGGCGCCCCGGGCTCTTTTTTCCCGGGTCCGGGCCCTGGCCGCGGCCCGTGTCCGCGTCCGCCACTGCGCCGTCCCCGGCCGGGGTCATTGCGGGCATCGACGCGGCGGGATCCAGCCCCGCGGGTGCTTCGGGAGGGGATCCGCCCGCGGCTTTCGACCCGTCCTGGCCTGCCCGGTTCACGACCGCGTCTCCATCTGGCAAGGATTCTTGACGCAAGCCCCTGATTCCCCCATAATTTCCTGCTCGCTTGACCCGAATTCCGTCTTTACACCCGTTCCCAGGATCCCATTGTGGCCAACATCAAGTCTTCCAAGAAGCGCGCCAAGCAGGCTGTCGTGCGCAACCTGCGCAACAACAGCCAGCGTTCGCAGCTGCGCACCGCCGTCAAGAAAGTGCTCAAGGCGCTCGACGCCAACGACGCCGCCGGCGCCCAGGAGGCCTTCACCTCCGCGCAGCCCCTGCTCGACCGCTTCAGCGCGCGTGGCCTGATCCACAAGAACAAGGCCGCCCGCCACAAGAGCCGCCTGACCGCCCGCATCAAGGCGCTGGCCAGCGCCGCCTGAGGCAGGCCGCACCGCGGTGAACGAAAGCCCGGCTTTGGCCGGGCTTTTTGCGTGGGCGGATACAAAGGCATTCTTGGCCACGGACGTACGCGGATACACCGCCTCAAAGCCCGACGGCATCTGCCGCATCCGCGGCATCGCGGGCCTGTTCGTCGAGGAAGGCCTGCACGCGCAGCATGACTTCGCGGGTTCCTTCACTGGCCAGACCCGACACCACGAACCAGGGGGCGCTCCAGCCCAGTTCGGCAACCACGCGCTCGGCATGGGCGCGGGCGTCTTCCGGCGGCAGCAGGTCGGCCTTGTTGAACAGCAGCCAGCGCGGCTTGGCCATCAGGCCGGCGTCGAACTTCTCCAGCTCGTGCTCGATCGCGCGCACCTGGTCGGCGGCGTCCGAGCCGTCCAGCGGCTCGACTTCCACCAGGTGCAGCAGCAGCCCGGTGCGCTGGATGTGGCGCAGGAACAGCGCGCCCAGGCCGGCGCCGTCGGCGGCGCCTTCGATCAGCCCGGGGATGTCGGCGATCACGAAGCTGCGCGCGGGCTCCACGCTGACCACGCCGAGGTTCGGGTAGAGCGTGGTGAACGGGTAATCGGCCACCTTCGGCGTGGCCGCCGACACGGCGCGGATCAAGGTCGACTTGCCGGCGTTCGGAAAGCCCAGCAGCCCGACGTCGGCGAGCAGCTTGAGCTCCAGGCGCAGCCCGCGCTGTTCGCCCTCGTCACCCGACGTCGCCTTTCGCGGCGCACGGTTGACCGAGGTCTTGAAATGGATGTTGCCAAGCCCGCCCTTGCCGCCGCGGGCGACCAGCAGGCGATCGCCGTCGCCGACCAGGTCGCCGATCACCTCGTCGGTATCGATGTTCAGCACCTGGGTGCCCACCGGCACCATGATGACCGTGTCCTCGCCGCCCTTGCCGTAGCGCTGCTGGCCCATGCCGTCTTCGCCGCGGCGGGCGCGGAACACCCGCTGATGGCGGAAGTCGACCAGGGTATTGAGGTTGCGGGTGGCTTCCAGCCAGACATCGCCGCCGTTGCCGCCATCGCCGCCGTCCGGGCCGCCGAGCGGAATGTACTTCTCGCGACGGAAGCCCACGCAGCCATTGCCGCCATTGCCGGCGGTGACGGTGATTTCGACTTCGTCGACGAGTTTCATGGCGATGGATCCAGGCTGTGGCGGGACCGGGCCCTGAAGCCGCGGCGGATGATCGGAAATTCAGCTGGCGCCGGTGCGTGCGCCGGAAACGAAAAGCCCCGCCGGAGCGGGGCCTTCGCGGAGCGTGCTGCCAAGCTCAGGCCTCGGCAACCACGTTCACGGTACGACGCTTCTTCGGGCCCTTGGTCGTGAACTCGACCTTGCCATCGATCAGCGCGAACAGGGTGTGGTCGCGGCCGAGGCCGACACCGTTGCCCGGATGGAACTGCGTGCCGCGCTGGCGGATGATGATGTTGCCGGCATCGATCGCCTGGCCACCATAGATCTTAACGCCGAGGTATTTCGGGTTGGAATCGCGGCCGTTGCGCGAGGAACCTACGCCCTTTTTATGTGCCATGGCTGCGTCTCCTTACTTCTTGTCGCCACCGGCAATGCCGGTGATCTCGATTTCGGTGTAGTGCTGCCGGTGGCCCATCTGCTTGCGATGGTGCTTGCGGCGGCGGAACTTCACGATGCGCACCTTGTCGGCGCGGCCGTGGGCCTTGACGGTGGCGGTGACGGTTGCCCCATTGAGCGCGTCGCCGACCTTGATACCCTCGCCGTCGCCAAGCATGAGCACGTTGTCGAACGTGATCTCATTGCCTGCTTCGACGTCCAGCAGCTCGACGCGGAGCGTCTCGCCCTTCATCACGCGGTACTGCTTTCCGCCTGTTACCAGGACTGCATACATGACCAAGCTTCCTATGTAGTTATTGTGGTCGCCTGCCACCCTTGGGGTAGACAGGAGCGGAATTGTAATTGGAACCGGGCTTTCGGGTCAAACCAGGGTGAATGGGAGTTATACGGTTGCGCATCGCCCCCCGCTTCCGGTAGGTTCAAACGGTCGGACGGGTCACAGGGGACCGTCCGCTGCAAGGACAGCATCAGGCACCTGTTGCGTTGCGGACATCCGCGCGCAGAGGGTCGAATCGTCTCTTTTCACGGAGAGCCTCTGTACGTGCATGGTTCCACCTGCAGCAATCAAGCGGCGCAAGGCCACGCCAGCGCCCAGGATGACCGGCGCAAGAGCGTGCCGCATCGCGCCCGCGCCGCCCGTCCGTCCCGACCGGCTTCGTGCCTGCCCCCCCCCGGCACCGCGCATCCGCGCCACGGCGCATCCATATCCGAATTCCGCCCGTCCGCAGGCCGTCGACCCCTGGTCGCGCCGCGGACGCGCGAACAGCTTCCACTGAAGTAGCAACAGCCACTGCGTGGATGGGGCCGACGCCATAGCTGCGCCGGATCGACGAAAGGAGAGAGGAACAAAATGACAAGCACGACTTGGAACACCACAACAACCGCGCTCGCGGTGGCGATCACCGCCGCCCTCGTCGCGGGGCCGTCGTACGCGGCACTCAAGAAGCCGGCGGCGAGCAAGCCGGCACAGACCCAGAAGAGCGCCGTGAAGGCTCCTCTGTTCGCCAAGCCCGGCCATCCCTACGGGGCCAACCTGAAGGCGCCGGCGGACACCGCATACGACTCTTTCATCGTCAGCTTCCAGAAGGGCGCAAAGCCCGCGGCCGACCTTCAGCGCCAGCTCGATACCGTCGGCAAGCTGCTCGGTACCCGCATCGCGATCGAGCGCACTACCGGCACCGGTGCGCAGATCATCCGCACCGCGCGCACGATCGACGTCGTCGAACGCAAGCAGCTCGAAGCCGCGCTGAGGAACAATCCCGCGATCCGCGCCGTCGAGCCCAACGGCCGCATGTACCGCATGTTCGAGCCGAACGACCCGCTGTTCGCACAGCAGTGGCATTACCAGGACGGCGGCATGGGCATCAATGCCACCGAAGCCTGGGATACCGTCGACGGCACCGGCTACATCGTCGCGGTGCTCGATACGGGACAGGTCGAGCACGCCGACCTGGATGGCCAGTTCATCGCAGGCTATGACTTCATTTCCGACCCCGCCAACGCGCGTGACAACGATGCCCGCGACGCGGATCCGAACGACGAAGGCGACTGGGACAGCAAGTACGACAGCAGCTGGCACGGCACCCACGTGGCCGGCACCATCGCCGCACTGACCGACAACGGCCTTGGTGTCGCGGGCGTTGCCCACGGTGCCAAGGTCCAGCACGTCCGCGTCCTGGGCAACGCCGGCGGCAGCTTCGAGGACATCAACGACGCCATCGTCTGGGCCTCGGGCGGCAGCGTCCCGGGCGTTCCCGACAACGCGACCCCGGCGCACGTCATCAACCTCAGCCTGGGCGGCTCGGTCGCATGTCCGACCGACATGCAGGACGCGATCGATATCGCCGTCGAGAACGGCACCTCCGTGGTCGTGGCGGCGGGCAACTCGAGCTCGGACATCGCCAATTACTCTCCGGCGGGCTGCGACGGCGTGATCGTGGTCGCGGGCACGGGTCCGGACAACACGCGCTATGCCGCGACCAACTTCGGCGCGGGCATCAGCGTCGCGGCTCCGGCCGGCAGCGGCGCCATGCCCAACGAGGACCAGGTCCTGTCGACGCTGAACAGCGGCCTGACCGTCCAGGAAGACGACGCCTATGCCTGGTACGCCGGCACGTCCATGGCGACTCCGCACGTGGCCGGCACGGCCGCGCTGATGATGGACGCAGCGGGCGAGGCGCTGCCGCCGGACGAAGTCAAGGCCATCCTGCGCAACACCGGCTATGCCGCCAACGGCCTGGTGACCGACTGCGACGACAGCTCGCGCTGGTGCGCCAGCCTGATCGACGCCGGCCGCGCGGTTGCAGTGGCATCGGGCGCTGAAGAGCTCCCCGCAGACCCGCCGCCGCCGCCGGCCCCGCCGCCGCCGACCGACCTCGTGAACGAGGTCCCCGTCGAACTGGGTTCGATGGGTGCGGGCAACGAGAAGTTCTTCAAGCTCGACGTGCCGGAGGGCATGGGCTCGGTGGTCTTCAACCTGACCCCCGGTACCGGGGCGACCGGTGACTCGGACATCTACGTCCGCTACGGCGCGGCGCCGACCAACTCGCTGTACGACTGCCGTCCGTGGACGGGTGGCACCGTCGCCGAAACATGCGAGTTCACCGCGCCCGAAGGGGGCGAATGGCACGTCAGGGTCGTGTCCTACAGCGCGTCCAACGGCTATTCCGTGATGGGCACGTACGACGACACGCCGGTCGAGGTGGATCCGCCCACCGAGCTGGAAAACGGCGTTCCCGTGACGGGCATCAGCGTGGATGCCGGCGAGGACGTGTTCTACTTCATCGACGTGCCGGAAGGTGCCACCAACCTCGAAGTGTTGATGGATGGTCCCAACGGCGACACCGACCTCTACGTCAGGCACGGCGCGGAACCCACCAACACGCTCTATGACTGCCGCCCGTACCTGTACGGCAGCATCGAGGAGTGCCTGATCGAGGCACCCGCCGCGGGCGAGTGGTTCATCCGCATCGATGGCTACGAGTCGACCACGGGTCTTTCGCTGACCGCCAGCTTCGACATCGAGGGAGGCCCGGGCGTCGCTCCGACGGACCTCATGGCTCGCCAGGTCTTCCCGCTGCGTGGCCAGCGCATCCGCGTGCCGCTGGCGTGGACCGGCGGCGAGGGCGAGCAGGTCGACGTGCTGTTTGATGGCGAAGTAGTGGCCACTTCGACCAACACCGGTGCGTTCGTGCACACCTTCACCGCGGAATCGACGGGCCCCGGCTCGGCGACCTACCAGGTCTGCAACGCGGGCACCGACGAGTGCTCGGAGACCATCACGGTGAACTACACCGCGCGCCGCTGATACAGGTCGCAAGGTGACATGGAGGGGCCCGGTTCGCCGGGCCCCTTTCTTTTGGTTCTTCTCCCCGATTGAGGGGAGGCCGGCCCCCGGAGTGGCTGGCTCTTTTGTCGATGCTTCGCGTGTTGACGTGACAGTTGGGGCGTTGTTGCGCCGGGAGCTGCTCCGTCCTGGTCCGCGCTGCCCGTCCCGTGCATTTCTCCGTTGTAGTCCGCGCTGCACGTCCGGTGCATTTCTCCGTTGTAGCCCGCGCTGCCCGTCCCGCACACAGGGGGTGTGCTGCGCCGGCCGTCTCCGCGTCCTGCTCCCAGCGGCCGGGCGCCGGCCATCCATGGCCGGCTCTCCGCACACCCCCTGTGCACGGGACGGGCCGTGGCGTTTTCCTGCTTCGGGTCGAACATCAAGAGCGGGCGCGCGCTCGCGAGCGTAGGGGTCGCCCTGGCGTGGCTGCGCCGCTGATCCGGTGCCGACCGCCCGCTTGCGACATCTGCGTCGACGTTGCCCTCGTCCACCACCGCCCAAAAGGTCCGGGCCCGGGGGGGGGGGGGGGGGGGGGGGGGGGGGGGGGGGGGGGGGGGGGGGGGGGGGGGGGGGGGGGGGGGGGGGGGGGGGGGGGGGGGGGGGGGGGGGGGGGGGGGGGGGGGGG
>NZ_JBCLUZ010000049.1:0-15983 GCF_039548395.1 Luteimonas changyuni | reverse complement strand
GAGGCAGGGGGGATGCCCAGAGCCGGCCATGGATGGCCGGCGGCCGGAACTGGGAGCAGGATGCGCATATTCCGGCTGGGCATCCCCCCTGCCTCCACGGCGGGCAACGCGCACCCTCCCGGAGCAATCAAACGAAAGCCCCCTCAATCCGGAGAAGAACCAAATTTCAGTCGCCCGTCGCGGCTTCGACCCGGCGCCACGCGCCCTCTTCCAGCCGCGCCGCCAGGTCCAGGGCTTCGAGGTTTTCCAGCAGCTGTGCCACGCGGCTTGCGCCCAGGATCACCGTCGATACGTGCGGGTTGCGCAGGCACCAGGCGATGGCCAGCGCCGACGGCCGCACGCCCAGCTCGGCGGCGAGCGCAGTGAAGCGCCGCGCCCGCGCCAGGCGGTTCTCGCCGGCATCGCCGATCACAAGGTCCTGCAGCGAGGCGTCCTGCGCCAGCCGCGAGCCCTCGGGCACGCCGTGGTCGTACTTGCCGGTCAGCAGCCCCGAGGCCAGCGGCGACCACACCGTCGTGCCCATGCCCAGCTCGGCGTAAAGCGGCGCGTACTCCAGCTCCACGCGCCGGCGGTGCAGCAGGTTGTACTGCGGCTGCTCCATGGTCGGCGGCTGCAGCTGGTTGGCGCGCGCCGCCGCGTGCGCTTCGCGGACCAGCGCCGCCGGCCACTCCGACGTGCCCCAGTACATGACCTTGCCCTGGCGGACCAGCGCGTCCATCGCCGCCACCGTTTCCAGCACCGGCACGTCGGGATCGGGGCGATGGCAGAAGTACAGGTCGAGGTAGTCCACCCGCAGCCGCTTCAGCGCGCCGTGGCAGGCGTCGTGCACGTGCTTGCGCGACAGGCCCTTCTGCATCGGTCGCGGATCGGCAACCGAACCGAACATCACCTTGCTCGACACCGCGAAGCCGTCGCGCGGCAGGCGCAGGTCGACGATCACGTCACCCATCACCCGCTCGGCCTCGCCGTGGGCATAACCCTCGGCGTTGTCGAAGAAGTTGATGCCGTTGTCCCAGGCGGCGGCCACCAGGTTGCGCGCTTCGCCGCGCGCGACACCCTTGCCGAACGTCGTCCAGGCGCCGAAAGACAGCGCCGACAGCACCAGTCCGGATACGCCCAGCCTGCGGTATTCCATCGTCAACGACTCCATCTGTTGCCCGGGACGGCAGTCTACCCGCGCTGCCGCGCTATCCTCGTCCTGCAGGCAAGGGGGACACGGCACGATGCACGCCAACGAAGGCAGGTTCGGCGACATGCTGCGGCAGCTGATGGCGCCGCCCGACGAAGTCATGCGCGATCTGGCCGCGAGCGGCGAACGCCTGGTCGCGCGCATCCGGCTGCTGCTGACCGTGCTCGCACTGCCGCTGCCGCTGCTGGCCGCGGCGTCGGGAGCGGGCATGGGCCGGATCCTCTTCTACCTCGGCGCCGTGGTGCTGGCCAGCGCGGTGTCGCTGCTGTGGCTGGTACTGTCGCGCCGGCCCCGTCCGTGGCTGCCGTTCGCGACCGGTGCATGGGACGTGAGCCTGGTCACCGCGGTGCTCGTGGTGTTGGCAATCGGGGCGCCTGCGGCCGGACTCGACAGCGTTGCCGCGTGGTCGTTCTACCTGATCGCGATCGGGCTCACCGCGCTGCGTGCCGACGGCCGCGTGGCCCTGTTCGCCGGCGCGCTCGCACTGGTCCACTACGCGGCATTGGCAGCCGCCCTGTCCGCGCGCGCAGGCACCGCCGGCGGCCTCGTGCCATCGGACCTGGACGGCGCCGGGGTGGGCACGCACCTGCTGCGCCTGCTGCTGGTGGTGGTCGCCACGGGCACCGCGGTCGCGATCGTGCGCCGCATGCAGTCGCTTGTGGAGCGGTCCGGGCATGACGGCCTCACCGGACTGCCAAACCGTTCCTGGCTGCTGCAGCGGATGCCGCACGTGTTCGCGACCGCGCGCAATTCGGGCGCCTCTCTGACCCTGGTGCTGCTCGACATCGACCGCTTCAAGCGCGTCAACGACGAGGCCGGCCCGCAGGCCGGCGACCGTGCCCTGCGCCACATCGCCTCGACCATGAGCGAGATGCTTGCCGACAACGAATCCCTGGCGCGGATCGGCGGACAGGAGTTCGTGATGGTGCTGCACTGCCCCGCGGGCAGCGCCTGGGAGCGCCTGGACCGCCTGCGCCGGACGCTCGCCGAGCGCCCGTTCCTGCCCGAGCGTGGCCAGGACGCCTTCGCGTTCACCTTCAGCGCCGGCCTGGCCGCCTGGCCGCAGGACGGCGCCAGCACCTCGGGCCTGCTCGGCTGCGCCGACCGTCGGCTGAAGTCCGCCAAGGCTCCCGGCGGCAACCGGATCGTCGCCCGCGACCCCTGAGTTCCGGTTGCCCGCCCCCCCGCCCTGCACTACGCTGCCCCGTCGCCGCGCGCCCGCGGCCGTAGCATGGGGATCGGGATCACGATGGAAGTGTTGACGCGGATTGGCTTCGGCCTGTTTGGCCTGGCCGTGCTCATCGGGATCACCTGGCTGTTCTCCAACAACAAGCGACGCGTCGACTGGAAGCTGGTCGGCACCGGCGTCACCCTGCAGATCGCGTTCGCGGCCCTGGTGCTGCTGGTGCCCGGCGGACGCGAGGTCTTCGACTGGCTGGGCCAGCTGTTCGTGCAGGTGCTGGCCTTCGTCAACGCCGGCTCCGAATTCATCTTCGGCAGCCTGATGGACGTCCAGACCTACGGCTTCATCTTCGCCTTCCAGGTGCTGCCGACGATCATCTTCTTCGCCTCGCTGATGGCGGTGCTCTACCACCTGGGCGCGATGCAGTTCATCGTCCGCGTGATGGCGCTGGCGATCACCAGGGTGATGCGCGTGTCCGGCGCCGAGACCACCAGCGTCTGCGCCAGCGTGTTCATCGGCCAGACCGAGGCGCCGCTGACCGTGCGCCCCTACATCTCGCGCATGACCGAGTCCGAGCTGATCACGATGATGATCGGCGGCATGGCGCACATCGCCGGCGGCGTGCTGGCGGCCTACGTCGGAATGCTCGGCGCGGGCGATCCCGCGCAGCAGGCCTATTACGCAAAGCACCTGCTGGCCGCCTCGATCATGGCCGCGCCGGCGACGCTGGTAATCGCCAAGATCCTGATCCCCGAGACCGGCGAGCCGCTGACCCGCGGCACGGTGAAGATGGAGGTCGAGAAGACCACCAGCAACCTGATCGACGCCGCCGCGGCCGGTGCCGGCGACGGCCTGAAGCTCGCGCTCAACATCGGCGCGATGCTGCTGGCCTTCATCGCCCTGATCGCGATGATCAACGCGCCGCTGACCTGGCTGGGCGACGTGACCGGCCTGGCCGCCGCGATCGGCAAGCCGACCGACCTGTCCACCATCTTCGGCTACGTGCTGGCACCGGTGGCCTGGCTGATCGGCGTGCCCTGGACCGATGCCGGCACGGTCGGCTCGCTGATCGGCCAGAAAGTGGTGATCAACGAATTCGTGGCCTACCTGCAGCTGGCCGACATCGTCAACGGCCGCGTGGAAGGCGTGAGCCTGGGCGACGAAGGCCGGCTGATCGCCACCTACGCGCTGTGCGGCTTCGCCAACTTCAGCTCGATCGCGATCCAGATCGGGGGCATTGGCGGGCTCGCGCCCGACCGCCGCCAGGACCTGGCGCGCTTCGGCCTGCGCGCGGTGCTGGGCGGCACCGTCGCCACGCTGATGACCGCGACCATCGCCGGCGTGCTGACGCACATCGGCGCCTGAGGGCGGCCGATCGTGTCCCGCGTCGTCGTCGTCGGCTCGTTCAACGTCGACCACGTCTGGCACTGCGCGGAGCTGCCGCTGCCGGGCGCGACGCTTGCAGGCGAATACGCGACCGGCGCCGGCGGCAAGGGCTTCAACCAGGCCGTGGCCGCGGCACGTGCCGGCGCCGACACCGCCTTTGTCTGCGCCCTGGGCGACGACGATGGCGGCCGCCTGGCGCGCCGGCTGGCGGCGGCGCACGGCATCGACCTGCGCGCCCGGGACAGCAGGGCCGCCACCGGCACCGCTGGAATCTTCGTCGACGCCGGCGGCGGCAACAGCATCGTCATCGGCCCGGGCGCGAACGCCACGCTGACGCCCGAATTCGTCGCTGCCCAGGGCGAGGCGATCGCCGCCGCCGACGTCGTGCTGGCGCAGATCGAGTCGCCGGTCGATGCCATCGTCGAGGCGCTGCGCCTGGCGCGCGCCAGCGGCGCCCACACCATCCTCAACCCGGCACCTGCCAACGCCGCCTGCAGCCGCGAGCTGCTGGCGGTGGCCGAGCTGCTCACGCCCAACGAAACCGAGTTCGCCGCCCTGCTGGCACGGCACTGCAACAGCGCCACCGATCCGGCAGGCCTTGCCGCGATGGATGGCGAACGCCTGCACCGCCACTGCCGGAACCTGCTGCCCCGCGGCACCGTGGTGCTGACGCTCGGCGCCGCAGGCTGCTTCGTCTCGCATCGCGAGGACAGCCTGCGCGGCGACGCCCTGCCCCACTACCGCTGTCCGGCCGCCAAGGTGCACGTGGTCGATACCACCGGCGCCGGCGATGCGTTCAACGGCGCGCTGGCAGGCTCGCTGGCGCTGGCGCCGGCGCGGCCGTTTGCCGGCCATGTCACCTTCGCCACGCGCTACGCCGCGCTGTCGACCGAGCGCGCGGGCGCGGCCGGGTCGATGCCGTCGGCCGACGACGTCACCACCCGCTTCCCGGACTGACCGCTTCCCGGACTGACCAGGGCCCGGACGCTCGCCGCGGCCCGGCACGCCGGCGGGATCGGCGACAATACCGCCATGCGCATCGGTCCCCACCTCATTGCCCCCGACGTGGTCCTCGCGCCCATGGCCGGGGTCACCGACAAGCCGTTCCGGCTGCTGTGCAAGCAGCTGGGCGCCGGGCTCGCGATGTCGGAGATGACCATTTCCGACCGTCGGTTCTGGGGAACGGAAAAATCGCTGCGTCGCATGGACCACGCCGGCGAGCCCGATCCGGTCGGCGTGCAGATCGCGGGCACCGAGCCGGAGCAGCTGGCCGACGCGGCGCGCTACAACGTCGACCATGGCGCCCGCATCATCGACATCAACATGGGCTGCCCGGCGAAAAAGGTCTGCAACGCCTGGGCCGGCTCCGCGCTGATGCGTGACGAGGCGCTGGTGGCGCGCATCCTTTCGGCGGTGGTCGCGGCGGTGGACGTGCCGGTGACCCTGAAGATCCGCACCGGCTGGGCCGCGGACCAGCGCAACGCGGTGGCGATCGCGCGCGTTGCCGAGGACTGCGGCATCGCGGCGCTCGCGGTGCACGGCCGCACCCGTGACCAGCACTACACCGGCCGCGCCGAGTACGACACCATCGCCGAGGTCAAGTCGCGGCTGCGCATCCCGGTCATCGCCAACGGCGACATCGACTCGCCCGACAGGGCCGTCGCGGTGCTGGCGCACACGGGCGCAGACGCGGTGATGGTGGGTCGCGCAGCGCAGGGGCGGCCCTGGATCTTCCGCGAGATCGCGCACTTCCTCGCCACCGGCGAGCGCCTGCCGCCGCCCACGCTCGGGGAGGTCCGCGACATCCTGCTCGGCCATCTCGAGGCCTTGCATGACTTCTACGGCGAGCCATCGGGCGTACGCATCGCGCGCAAGCACCTGGGCTGGTACGCGAAGGACCGCCCGGAGAACGCGTCCTTCCGCGCCGTGGTCAACCGGGCCGAAAGCGCGCAGGCACAGATGGCGCTGACGCGCGACTACTTCGATGCGCTGGCCGCTGGCGCGGCGCCGGAGCTTGCCGCCGCCTGAGCCGCTGCAGTCGGCGGGGATATGGACCGGGTCTAGGCCGGCGGCGCGGTCCAGATGCGGCGCCACATGTCGGCCAGGCGGCGCCGCGCCTCCCAGGGCCAGGACAGTTGTTTGGGCGGGATCTCGCGCCAGCCGTCGCCCTGCCGCTCGGCGACCGCGAAGTTGAAGCTGTAATCCGGCTCGGCGCCCATGCGCAGGTCGCTCAGCACCAGCTGGCCGTCGCGCTCGCTGGCCTTCATGAAGCCATGGTTGAACCAGGCGAGCCGCGCCGCCGCGGGATAGGCCGCCACCTGCGCCAAGGCATCGACATCGGACGCGTGGCGGCGGAACGTCATCGGACCGCGGTCGGCAACGAGCGAACGCTCGCCCTCGACGAATCCGTCCGGCGTGATCGCCACCACCCGCCACAGCAGGGTGTTGAAGGGCATCGGCACCGAGAACCGGGGTGCCTCGGCGAGGCCGATGGCCGCCAGTGCGCGACCGGCCTCGCGCTCCACCATGGCCTTGGCCGCCAGCGACCAGCCGAGGTAGGCGGTGCTCAGCACCAGGCCCGCGACCAGCGCGCGCTGCGCGGCCACGCGCTCGCGCAGGAAGAACGCCGCGACGCAGGCCAGCAGCAGCCAGATGGTGTAGAGCGGATCGATGATGAACACGCTCGACCACATGACCGGCGGCAGCGGCAGCGGCCACAGCAGCTGGGTGCCGTAGACGGTGAAGGCATCGAGCAGCGGATGGGTCAGCAGCGCCAGCTGGATCGCCCACAGCCATCGCCCCGGCGCATCCGCCACGCGTCCACCGCGGCGGCGGAAGAACGTCCAGATCAACCAGCCCAGCACCGGCAGCACGAACAGCGAATGGCTGGCGCCCCGGTGCAGGGTCATCAGCGCCACCGGGTCGTCGGTGAGCAACAGGAGCGGCAGTGAATCGAGGTCAGGCAGGGTGCCGAGCACGGCGCCGGCGGCCAGCGCGGCGCGGCGGTGGACGGCGGGCGCGATGGCCGCGGCAACCGCGCCGCCAAGAACGATCTGGGTCAGGGAATCCATCCACGGATGGTAGCCAAGCGGCATGGCGCGACAAAGGTGCAGTGGCAGAGGATGAACCGGACGCCAGCGGGGCAGGACCGCATTGTTACGCCTGCATCATCGCCCGGCCTGCAGAATGCACCCGGGTCCACGGCCGTGTATCATGCCCGCCCATCCTTTCATCCGCATCAAGGGATATAAGTCGCGATGACCAGCCCGTCCTTTCTGTTCACTTCCGAATCGGTCTCCGAAGGCCATCCCGACAAGATCGCCGACCAGATCTCGGACGCCGTGCTCGACGCCATCCTGACCCAGGACAAGGGCGCCCGCGTGGCCTGCGAGACCATGGTCAAGACCGGCGTCGCGATCGTGGCCGGCGAGATCACCACCAGCGCGTGGATCGACCTCGAGGCGCTGACCCGCAAGGTGATCCTGGACATCGGCTACAACTCCTCGGACGTCGGCTTCGACGGCGCCACCTGCGGCGTGCTGAACCTGATCGGCAAGCAGTCGCCGCACATCGCCCAGGGCGTGGACCGCAAGAAGCCCGAAGAAATGGGCGCCGGCGACCAGGGCCTGATGTTCGGCTACGCCACCAACGAGACCTCGAGCTACATGCCCGCGGCGATCCACCTGTCGCATCGCCTGGTCGAGCAGCAGGCCAAGGTGCGCAAGAAAAAGAAGTCGCCGCTGCCGTGGCTGCGGCCGGACGCCAAGAGCCAGGTCACCCTGCGCTATGACAACGGCGTGGCCACCGCGATCGACGCCGTGGTGCTGTCGACGCAGCACGCGCCCGGCATCCGGCAGAAGGACCTGGTGGAGGCCGTGCGCGAAGAGATCCTTGCGCCGGTGCTGCCGGCCAAGTGGCTGCACAAGGGCACCAAGTACCACATCAACCCGACCGGCAAGTTCGAGATCGGCGGCCCGGTGGGCGACTGCGGCCTCACCGGCCGCAAGATCATCGTCGACACCTACGGCGGCTGGGCGCGCCACGGCGGCGGCGCGTTCTCGGGCAAGGATCCGTCGAAGGTCGACCGTTCGGCTGCCTACGCCGCGCGCTACGTGGCGAAGAACGTCGTTGCCGCCGGCCTCGCCGACCGCTGCGAGGTGCAGCTCAGCTACGCGATCGGCGTCGCCGAGCCGACCTCGATCTCGGTGACCACCTTCGGCACCGGCAAGGTCGGCGACGACCTGATCGAGAAGCTGATCCGCCGCCACTTCGACCTGCGTCCCTACGGCATCATCAAGATGCTGGACCTGGTGCATCCGATCTACCAGCGCACCGCGAGCTACGGCCACTTCGGCCGCAAGCCGCAGGAAGTGAGCTACGTGGATGCCGCCGGCAAGACGCATACGGCGACGGCGTTCTCCTGGGAGAAGACGGACAAGGCCGACGAGCTGCGCAAGGCCGCGAAGCTCTGAGGACCGGGGCTGCGGACCGCAGCCCTTTCCAACCCGCTGCGGCAGCATTTCAACAGCATATGTAGGAGCAGCTACAGCTGCGACCGGCCGCAGGTCGCAGCTGTAGCTGCTCCTACAAACTCTATTTGCGCTCAGGCCGGCACGGACTCCGGTGCGTGCGCCTGCGCGCTGGCGACTTCGCGTTCGGCCTGGGTGAAGCCGTATTCGGGCACGACCTGGCCTGCAGGATCGGACACCGCCTCCCATTCGGCGATCAGGCGTTCCCCGGCATCGTCGCCGGCACCCATGTACCGGCCTTCGGTGAGCGTGACGTATGCGCGCGCGAAATGCCCGCCGCCGGCGCAGACGATCGCGCGCGTCGGCGCGTCCTCCACCACCAGCGGCAGCAGCGCCGGACTCACCAGCGTCGGGTCCAGCGCCGCCAGCTGCTCTTCCGGCAGGATCCCTTCCATCATCCGCGTGGCCGCCGTTGGCGCCAGGCAGTTGACCCGGATGTCGTATTTGGCGCCTTCGATGGCAAGCGTCTGCATCAGGCCGACCAGCGCCATCTTCGCCGCGCCATAGTTGGCCTGGCCGAAGTTGCCCCACAGGCCCGAGGAGGACGTGGTCATCACGATGCGGCCGTGGCCCTGCGCGCGCATCGTTTCCCACACCGCCCTGGTGCAGATCGCCGCGCCCATCAGGTGCACGTCCACGACCTGGCGGAAGGCATCCAGCTCCATCTTGCCGAAGCTCTTGTCACGGAGGATGCCGGCGTTGTTGACCAGGATGTCGATGCGTCCCCACGTCCCGAGCGCGTGCGCGACCATCGCCGCGACCGCGGCTTCGTCGGTGACCGAACCGGCCGCGACAATGGCTTCGCCGCCGGCAGCACGGATCTCCCCGGCCACGGCTTCGGCCTGCCCGCTGCCGATGTCGTTGACCACCACGCGCGCGCCCTTGCGCGCAAGGTAAAGCGAGTGCTCGCGGCCAAGTCCACCGCCCGCACCCGTGACAATTGCTACACGCCCTTTCAACGGCATGGCCGTCCTCCCGTCAGTTGGAAATGGATGCACGGGAACGCGCGACGGCTCAACCGGCCTCGTCGTCTTCCCGTCGTTTCGATTACCTCGGCTCTGCGTCCTTGACGTGCCTTTCCAGCCATTGCTCGGTTTCCGCCAGCATGTGCAGGATCGACTCCCGTGCGCGGTAGCCATGCGACTCGTTGGGCAGCATCACCAGGCGCGCGGTGCCGCCGAGGCCCTTGATCGCCGCGTACATGCGTTCGCTCTGCATCGGGAAGGTGCCGGAGTTGTTGTCCTGTTCGCCGTGGATGATCAGCATCGGCTCGTTGATCCTGTCGGCATGGTCGAAGGGCGACATGGCGTCATAGACGTCGGTGGCCTGCCAGTAGTTGCGCTCTTCGGCCTGGAAGCCGAACGGCGTCAGCGAGCGGTTGTAGGCGCCGCTGCGCGCGATGCCGGTGCGGAACAGGTCCGAGTGCGCCAGCAGGTTGGCGGTCATGAACGCACCGTAGGAATGCCCGCCGATCGCGATGCGCTCCCGGTCGGCCACGCCACGCTCCACCACCGCGTCCACTGCGGCCTCTGCGCTCGCGACAAGCTGCTTCACGTAGCTGTCGTTGGGCTCGGCGTCGCCCTCGCCGATGATCGGCATGGTCGGGCCGTCGAGCACGGCATAGCCGCGCGCGAGGTACGCCAGCGGTCCCCAGTAGCTGATGCGGTTGAAACGATGCGGCGAGCCGCGCACCTGGCTTGCGGCATCGGCGGATTTGAACTCGCGCGGGTAGGCCCACATCAGCATCGGCAGCGGGCCGTCGCGCCCGGGCTCGTAGCCGGCGGGCAGGTACAGGTCGGCGGTCATCTCGACGCCGTCAGCGCGCGAATAGCGGATCTGCTCCTTGCTCACGCCGCGCAGCGCGGGCGTTGGGTGCGGGAAGTCGGTCAGCGCGACCGGTTCGGCATCCGCGGCGGCACCGAGCGTGCGCAGCAGGATGTTCGCGGGCTCGATCGGAGACTCGCGGGTGGTGAGGATGCGCGACGCCTCCGCATCCAGCAGCGCAAACGGCGCCTCGTACCAGGGCGCCTCCGACCGGAACAGGCGCTCGATCCCGCCGCCCGCCAGGTCATGCCGGTCGACGAAGGGCCGGTCGCCCTCGGGCGACGCGCCGTCGCCGATGCGGTAGATGGTTTCGCCACCGCCTGTCGTCAGCAGGCGCGCGAAGCCGCGATCATCCAGCTGCATCACCGGGGTGCCGGGATCCGCATAGCGGTCCTCGTACGAGCCTTCGCGCAGCAGCACGGGCGCGGCGCCGGTGTCGGGCGCAAGCCGCCATTCGCGCGTCCGGCGCGTCTTCCGCCAGGATTCGGTCAGCAGCGCCAGCCCGCCATGGCCCCAGCGCACGCCGCCGTAGCGCATCGACAGGTCGGCGACCACATCGGGCTCGCCCTTGAAGGGTGCGGCGTGCGCGAACACGCGGTCGCGCACCTCCACCTCGCGCGCGGGATCGCCGCCGTCCTGCGCTTCGGCCCAGACCAGGGTCGCCGGCGCGTCGGCGCGCCAGGCGATGCGACGCACGCCGGTGGCCACGGCGTCATTGCCCGTGGGCAGGCCTTCCACCAGCGGCAGCGTGGCGACGGTGTGCAGCAGTACGCCACCCATGTCGATCACGTCGATGCGCCGCGGGAACCGCGAATACGGCACCAGGTAGGAGAACGGGCGCTCCAGGCGCTGGCGCAGCAGGTGGCGCGGCCATCCGGTGACACCGATGCGCCCACGTACAGCTCCGGGCCGCCGATCGTCTCCACCCGCCCGTCCAGCCCCAGCCGCGCCAGCTGGCGCGTCATGTAATAGGCGAACAGCGCCTCGTCGTGCGGGTTGCCCAGCAGGTCCTGGTAGGTGCGCAGGCTCTGCACCTGGCCTCCGCCGTCGGTCTGCTGGATGTTCGGGCCGCGCGGAATGCCGTCGCTTTCCGGCGCCGCACCCTGCCCTTCGGGCCGCAGCAGCGCGATCAGCCCCGTGCTGTCGGGCAGCCAGTCGAAGCCGCTCCCGACCGCCGTGCCCAGAGGCTGTTCGATCAGGCGCCGCGCGCGTCCCGCGGCGACGTCGACCAGCCACAGCTCGACGCGCCCTGCGCGCTGGTCGACGTGGCTGAAGGCGATGTGGCGCTGGTCCGGCGACCACTGCATCGACGCCAGTGCCAGCGGCTGCGGCAGGCCCGCGATGCGGCGCTCGGTGCCGTCGTCCACGGACTGCAGCCAGAGGTCGTCGATGAAGCTGAAGGCGCTGGCCGACTGCGTGCGCGGGTGGATGCGCAGGCCGGCAAGCTTGAGTTCGGGCTGGGCAACGACATCGATGCCGGGAAGCGACGGCACCTGCATATAGGCGATCAGGTCGCGTTTGGGCGACAGCGCCAGGCGCGGTGCCTGCGGCGCATCGACGATCGCGCGCAGCGCGGGCGCCGGCAGGCGGTAGCCATTGGTGTCGCTGCTGGCGTCGCCGGCGCTGGCGGCGCCTGGAGCCGTGTCACGGGCCTGCGATGGCGCCGGCGCCATCGCCAGGCAGGCGAGCAGCAACGGAGCGGCGAGGGACTTCAGTGCGGGCGTATGCAAGGCGTGGGTCCTGCTCAGGGCAAACCCCGAGCCTAGCCCGTGCACCACCCCCGCGTACCGTGGCGAGGGTCATGTCCGCCACGGCACGGCCCCCGCACGCGGCTCAGCCGTCCTGCACCGTCACCGTCCCCGGCAACTGGACATAGTTGCCATCGGCGTAGTGGCCATCGGCCGAGCTCGAGATGTTGAACAGCCTCTCGGCGCTGCCGTACTCGGTTCCACCCAGGTTGCGGGCCAGGCCCATCGCGAAATCGAAGGTGGCCACCGGGTTCCCATCGTAGTCCTGGGTGAGCGCGCGCAGCTCGTGATCCATGCCGTCGGTCGCCTCCAGCGCGCCTTCGGCATAGCCCTGGAGCTCGGCCATTTCGGCTTCGGTGTAGGTGATGGTGACCGTGTCGCCGGGCTCCACCGGGCCGTCATGCGCCTTGCCCACGTCACCGGTCTGCGCGGCGTTGATCATCTGCGACGTGTTTTCGTCGACCTTCATGGTGAACGCGTACTGCCGCTCGCCGATGATTTCCTCGCCGTCGGCATCGTACTTCTGCGTCAGCGTCATCGGCACGTTGTCGCTGTACTGCACGTCCAGGGTGCGCTCCATGGTGCCGTCGGGATACGTGGTGACCACCGAATTGCCGGTGTTCTTCGCGCCGTCCAGTCCCAGTTCCAGCGGGCCAAGCTTCACGTCGACCTTGGCCTGCGAGGAATAGTCGATCTTCTCGATGGTCTTCACCTCCGACACGCCGGTGCCGTTGTCGGCCGGCATGTTGCCGTTGGCCACGAAGTCGCTGTAAGCGGCCTGCCCTTCCGCCGTGGACAGGTCGAACTCGGCGGTCTTGAGCGTTGCGCCGGCCAGGCTGGTGTCATTGCCGAGCATGACCTTGACCTGCTCGAAATCCAGGCCCACGCCGTTGTAGGCCTGGATGGCCTCGGTCGGTCCGGCGGTCACGCGCACGGTGTCGGCACCGGTCTTCTCGACCAGGAGGCTGGCGCCCTCTTCGGTGGTCACCTTGGTCTCGGCGGCGATGTTCCTGAAGGTGGCCTTGAACTCGTTGCTGGAATAGCTCGAACCGTCGATCTTGACGATCGTGCCGGTCGGCATCGATGACGGATCGAACGGATTGACGCTGGCCAGGTCGGTGTTCTTCGCCGCCTGCTCCGGCATCGAGACTTCGTAGCACGCCTTGATGCCGTCGGTGTGGCCGTACTCCAGGCCTGCCTGTTTCACGTCCACGCCGGCATTGAGCGTCACCGACACGTCGCTGGAGGCGGTGTAGGTGGTGACGCCGTTCTCGGTCTTCTGGCCGGCCACGACCGTGGTGCTGCCATCGATGCCGAAGCTCAGGCCAACGCCCTTGGAGTTCTTGACGCTCTCGCTGAACCCGCCGTTGGCCGTCAGTGAAACCGTGCCCTTGTCGGGATCGACCGCAACGCTGCCGCCCACGCTGGCGCCGCTGGTGGACTTGTTGCCCTCGGCATCGGTGGTGGTGGTCTTCTCGGTCTGCTTCCCGCCCACGGTGACGCCGTCGTCGGACACCCCGACGCTGGCCTCGCTCTTCGAACTCGTGCCGTTGGCTTCGGTTCCCGTCTTCGCGGTTTCGTCGCCGGTGACCTTGCCGGAGCCGCCTGCGTCGGCCTTTTCGGCGGCCGCGACCGGCAGGTTGAGCATGTCGCCCGGGTACAGCGTGTCGGGATTGGACAACTGCGGGTTGGCGCCGATCAGCGCCTGCGGGGTGGTGCCATTTGCCTTCGCGATGCTGTCGATGCTGTCGCCGCGTGCGATCTGGTACTGCTTCGGCGGCTCGGGCGGCGGCGGCGGCGGGGCGGGCTGGGTGTATCCGATTGCAGTGATGGCCATGGTCAGGCGTCCGATCATTCCGGGGAATGGGACCAGACTAGTGAAAGCACGGCGCGTCCTGAACCCGGTGCGACCCTAGGTTGCCGCTCCGCGGGCCGCCGCCCGGGCCGCCTCGCCGGGCCGTCGTTTGGCGTGGGGACAGCCCCGGCGGTTCGCCGGGGAGCCGCAGGCGATATAATCCGCGTCTCCGCCGAGGGGCGCTGCGACCGTGGAACCAGCACGGCCAGGCTCGGCGGATCGCACCCGAACGGCGCCCGGTTCCCCACCCCACCCCCTCCCGGGCGGGAGCGGGCACAGAAACCGGAGCTTCCGCATGAATGCCGTGACCAAGACCTTCTCTACAGAGGGCGACTACAAGATCGCCGACATCTCCCTGGCCGACTGGGGCCGCAAGGAGATCGACATCGCCGAGCACGAGATGCCGGGCCTGATGTCCATCCGCCGCAAGCACGCCGCCGACGCTCCGCTCAAGGGCGTGCGCGTGACCGGCTCGCTGCACATGACCATCCAGACCGCGGTGCTGATCGAGACCCTGAAGGACATCGGCGCCGACGTGCGCTGGGCCTCGTGCAACATCTTCAGCACCCAGGACCACGCCGCCGCCGCGATCGCCGCCACCGGCACCCCCGTGTTCGCCTGGAAGGGCGAGACGCTGGAGGAGTACTGGGACTGCACGCTCGAGGCGCTGTCCTTCCCCGACGGCAAGGGCGCTGACGGTAAAGACAAATTCCTCGGGCCGCAGATGGTGGTCGACGACGGCGGCGACGTGACCCTGCTGATCCACAAGGGCTTCGAGCTCGAACAGGGCGACGAATCCTTTGTCAACGGCCCGGCGTCCAGCCACGAGGAGCAGGTGATCAAGAACCTGCTCAAGCGCGTGGCCAGGGAGCGCCCCGGCTTCTGGACCACCGTGGTCCGCGACTGGAAGGGCGTCTCCGAAGAGACCACCACCGGCGTGCACCGCCTCTACCAGCTGGCGCAGGACGGCCAGCTGCTGGTGCCGGCGATCAACGTCAACGACTCGGTCACCAAGTCGAAGTTCGACAACCTGTACGGCTGCCGCGAGTCGCTGGCCGATGGCCTCAAGCGCGCGCTGGACGTGATGCTCGCCGGCAAGGTCGCCGTGGTCTGCGGCTATGGCGACGTCGGCAAGGGCTGCGCGGCCTCGCTGCGTGCCTACGGTTCGCGCGTGATCGTCACCGAGATCGACCCGATCTGCGCGCTGCAGGCCGCGATGGAAGGTTTCGAGGTCGCGACCATCGAGGAGACCCTCGGCGAGGCCGACATCTACGTCACCACCACCGGCAACAAGGACATCATCCGGGTCGAGCACATGACCGCGATGAAGGACCAGGCCATCGTCTGCAACATCGGCCATTTCGACAACGAGATCCAGGTCGATGCGCTGAAGGCGGTGGACGGCGTGGAGATCATCAACATCAAACCGCAGGTGGACAAGTACGTGTTCGCGAACGGGAATGCCATGTTCCTGCTCGCCGAGGGCCGCCTGGTGAACCTGGGCTGCGCCACCGGGCATCCGAGCTTCGTGATGTCGAACTCGTTCGCCAACCAGACGCTGGCGCAGATCGACCTGTGGGCCAACAAGGACACCTACCAGAAGAAGGTCTACATCCTGCCGAAGAAGCTCGACGAGGAAGTCGCGCGCCTGCACCTGGAGAAGATCGGCGTGAGGCTGACCAGGCTCACGCAGGAACAGGCCGACTACCTGGGCGTGCCGGTGGAAGGTCCGTTCAAGCCGGAGCACTACCGCTACTGAGCCTTCTGCGGACATGTCCGCGGGTACATGAAAAAGGGCGCCCCCGGGGCGCCCTTTTTTTGGGTTCTTCCCCCAACCGAGGCTCGCACCCCGCCCTGGACCCAATCCCGTGGGAACGGCGCCTCCCAAGCCTGTGGGAGCGGCTACAGCCGCGATCGACGACAGCGCGGGGCCCAATTGTTGCGGCGTGGGCCAGTTGTTGCGGCGGGGGCCTCCGTTGTGGTCCGCGCTGCCCGTCCCGCGCACAGGGGGTGTGCTGCGCCGGCCGTCTCCGCGTCCTGCTCCCAGCGGCCGGGCGCCGGCCATCCATGGCCGGCTCTCCGCACACCCCCTGTGCACGGGACGGGCCGTGGCGTTTTCCTGCTTCGGGTCGTAGATCAAGAGTGGGCGCGCTCGCGCTCGTGGGCGTAGCCGTGGCCGCGGCCGTGGCGGTGCCGCTTGGTCCGGTGACGATCCGCCCGCTTGCGACATCTGCGTCGACGTTGCCCCCGTCCACCACCGCGCAAAAGG
>NZ_JBCLUZ010000048.1:0-16060 GCF_039548395.1 Luteimonas changyuni | reverse complement strand
GGCAGGGGGGATGCCCAGAGCCGGCCATGGATGGCCGGCGGCCGGAACTTGGAGCAGGATGCGCATATTCCGGCTGGGCATCCCCCCTGCCTCCACGGCAGGCAGCGCGCACCCTCCCGGACTCCCGCCCGGAGCAATCACCCGCAAGCTCCACGCAATCGGGAGAAGAACCAAAAAAAGGCCGCCCGGGGGCGGCCTTTTTCATGATGCTGGTGCCGGAAATAGGAATCGAACCTACGACCTACGCATTACGAATGCGCCGCTCTACCAACTGAGCTATTCCGGCGGAGCCGCATATTGTAGGGGCGGCCGGCACACCGGTCAAAGCATCACAGGCCCACCACCTCCAGGCCGGTGCGCAGCCGGTCGGCCAGGCGCATGGCCAGGGCCACGATCGTGAACGTGGGAAAGGCCCAGCCGCCGGTTGGAAACACGGAGCTTCCGGCAACATGCAGGTTTTCAAGGCCGTGCACCCTGCAGTCGCGGTCGACGACGCCATCGCTGGACCGGTCGGACATGCGGGTGGTGCCGATGTGGTGGGCCGTGCCCACGAGGCCGGGGCGCTGCGTCGCGTCGGCGATCCAGGGCGCAGGCTCGAAGCGGCCGCCGCAGCAGCGCGCGGCCTCGTGGCCGAGCAGGCTGGCGCTGGTGCGGAACGAGGCGTAGTCGAAGTCGGTGAAGCGCCAGTCCACACGGACCTTGCGCTGTCCCAGGGCGTCGCGTGATTCGCCGAGTGTGATCCGGCTCTCGGGATTGGGTGCCTGCTCGAAATAGGCCATCAGGTCCACGGAACTGACGCTGTCGACGGAGCGATGGCGAAGCTTGCGGGCGACTGCACCCGCGACGTGGCCGGCGTTCATGCCAATGCGCATCGCCAGGCGCGCCCGCCTTGCGCCGCCGGCGGGCGGTGGCACGGACGCGGGTGAGCCGCCCAGGCCCGAGGCCAGGGCGCGCTGTATGTCACCTTCCACTCCGCTGGCGTCGATGGCCGCTGGCGTGCGGAAGGTGGCGCGGAGGTCGCGCAGTGCCTGCAGCCCGGCAGGCGCCAAATCGAGCACCGGCATCGGCCGGGCGCGGGCGTTGAGCAGGCGCAGCCGGCGCTGCGCGCTGTCGGCCAGCGCGAGTTCGCGATAGAGCGGGCGCGACTCGCGCTGGCTGTCGCGGTCGTAGGGGCGCAGCAGCGCGTCCAGGTTCCCTCCAAGCACCTGTCCGGCGAGGCATCGCGGGTGATCCATGAAGTGGCGGCCGACCTGGTCATGGGCATTGCCCAGTCCGCGCGGGTGCGCGCCATCGGAAAGCAGCAGCAGGCGCGCATTCTCGATGCCGCCGGCCGCGAGCACGTAGTGGCGCGCGTGCACGGTGCCGCGGCGGCCGTCCAGGCTGCCGATGCGCGCGTCCTGGACGCGCCCGGCGTCCGGCGCGGCCGCGAGCTCCATGAGGTTGGCGTGCAACAGCAGGGTGATGTTGTCCGACTCTTCGAGCAGCGACCGGTAATGCGCCTGGAAGAAGACCGGGCTCTCGATGCATACGCGGTCCACCGCGCATTCCTCCAGCAGGGGCAGCGCATGCGGAAAGTGCGCGTTGCCAAAACTGCCGTCGGCGATGCCATGGCGTGGATCGATGCGAAGCGTGGACCGCGCGTGGCCGCACCAGGTGGCGAGCTCGTCGAAGCCGATCGGCCAGCCGCTGGCTGGCACCCAGTCGCGCGCCGCCAGGTCCAGGCGCGTCAGCGGCACGCAGCCGCCGCCCCAGAGCCGGGAGCTGCCACCCAGCGCGCGCAGCCGGCACAGGTGGGGGTCGAGCGCGGAAGTGCCGACGGATTCGCCTTCGTTCAGCGCCTGTGCGCTGCGCTCGCTCTCCAGGCCTCCGCTTTCGAGCAGGCACACGGTGAACCGGCTGTTGGCAAACGCACTGGCGATCGCGATGCCGGCCGGTCCCGCACCGATGATGCAGACGTGGCACTGGTAATCGTCGGGTGCCGATGGGTCGAGGTAGTCGAGGATCACGAGGGTTCCTTCATGGCATCGCATGCCGCCGATCGCGCTGGCACCAGTCGTGAAAACGCCGAGTGCCTCCCGCAGCGGACACATGCCCGCCATCGGGGCGGTCTCACTCCGCGCGATGGCGGGCCGGTATCCTCACTCCATCTTTCTACCGGAGCTTGTTCATGGCCAAGGCCCGCACCGCCTACGTCTGCACCGAATGCGGCGCCGACTCGGGCAAATGGCAGGGCCAGTGCGGCGCCTGCGGTGCCTGGGACACGCTGTCGGAGATCGTCCTGGAGACCGCCGCCTCGTCCAAGGCCGCAGCGCCCGCGCGGCGGGGCGGATGGGCGGGCAAGGCCGAGGCGCCCAAGGTCACGCCGCTGAAAGACGTCCTGCAGGTCGACGACCAGCGCGTGTCCACCGGTATCAGCGAGTTCGACCGCGTGCTGGGCGGCGGTCTGGTGGAGGGCGCCGTGGTCCTTGTCGGCGGGGATCCCGGCATCGGCAAGTCGACCCTCTTGCTGCAGGCCGTGGCCAGCATGTCCGCGGCGCTGCCGGGGCTGTACGTGACCGGCGAGGAATCCCTGGCCCAGGTTGCCGGCCGCGGCCACCGCCTCGGCCTGCCGCTGGATGGTGTGAACGCGCTGGCCGAGACCTGCGTCGAGCACATCCTCGGCCATGCCGCCAGGCTCCGGCCCAAGCTGATCGTGGCCGACTCCGTGCAGACCCTGTGGACCGAGACCCTCACCGCCGCGCCCGGTTCGGTCAGCCAGGTGCGCGAGTCCGCCGCGCGCCTGGTGCGCTACGCCAAGGAGACCGGCACCGCGGTGTTCCTGGTCGGGCACGTCACCAAGGAGGGCGGCATCGCCGGCCCGCGCGTGCTCGAGCACATGGTCGATGCGGTGCTGTACTTCGAAGGCGATTCCGGCAGCCGCTTCCGCGTGCTGCGCGCGTTCAAGAACCGCTTCGGCGCGGTCAACGAACTCGGCGTGTTCGCGATGGGCGACAAGGGCCTGAAGGAAGTGCCCAATCCGTCGGCGATCTTCCTTTCCGGCGGCACGCGCCAGCCCGGCAGCTGCGTGATGGTGACCCGTGAGGGCACGCGCCCGCTGCTGGTCGAAGTGCAGGCCCTGGTGGATTCGTCGCCGCTGTCCAACCCGCGCCGGGTGGCGGTGGGCATGGAACAGAACCGCCTGGCGATGCTGCTGGCGGTGCTGCACAGGCATGGCGGCATCGCGGTCGGCGACCAGGACGTGTTCGTCAACGTGGTCGGCGGCATCCGCGTGCAGGAAACCGCGGTCGACCTGCCTGTGCTGCTGGCGGTGCTGTCATCGCTGCAGGACCGGCCGCTGGCGGACAAGACGGTCGCCTTCGGCGAAGTCGGCCTGTCGGGCGAGATCCGGCCGGTGCCGAACGGCGAGGAGCGGCTGAAGGAAGCCGCCACCCACGGCTTCAAGCGCGCCATCGTGGCCAAGGCGAATGCGCCCAAGGCCGGCCGCTACAAGGATCTTGAAGTGGTGGGCGTAGAGCGGCTGGCCGACGCCATCGACGCCGCGGGCTGAGGGGCGGGTTGTTGCCGGCGCAGCCGCAGCTGTTCTTGCGGATCGACATCGCGGCCATGGCCGCTCCCACAACAATGCCGGCACCGTCAGGCGCGCTGCAGGACAAGCTCCAGCACGAACTTGCTGCCGAAGAAGGCCAGCACCAGCAGCGCCATGGCGGCCAGCGTCCAGCGCACCGCCTTGCGCCCGCGCCAGCCGAAGCGCCAGCGGCCCAGCAGCAGCACGCCGAACACAAGCCATGACAGCACGCTGAGCACGGTCTTGTGCGCAAGGTGCTGGGCGAGCAGGTCCTCGACGAACAGCACGCCGGTCAGCAGGGTCATGGCCAGCAGCACGAAGCCGGTGCCGATGGTGCGGAACAGAAGGGTTTCAAGTTCGACCAGGGGCGGCAGGGCGCGCAGCCAGCGGTGGATCTCGCGGCGACTGAGCGCTCGATCCTGCAGCCAGAGCATTCCCGCCAGCAGCGCGGCCACGGCCAGGGTGGCGTAGGCAAGGAGTGCGAGCCAGGCGTGGAGCTGCAGCCGCCAGTCCAGCGGTTCCGGCGGCAGGTGGCCGTAAAGATGGTTGCCGAGGAGCGCCAGCGCTGCGAGCGGGAACACCACGACGCCGAGCGAGCCCGTGCGTCCGCGCGCGCCAACTGCAGCGGTGAGCGCCGCCATGCCCAGGGTGACCAGCGAAATCGCCGCGAAAAAATGCATGTCGGCGCCGCCAAGCGCACGCCAGGCCAGCACGTGTTCGAGCGCATGCGCGAGGATGGCGCCGCCCGCCGCGAGCAGCCAGGCGCTGGCGCGCCGGCCGCGCCGGATTCCGCGCACCAGCAGGCCGGCGGCCGCCAGGTAGAGAACGATCGCGATGAGGACGGGAATCATCCGCGCAGTGTCGCATAGGCGCCGGCCGGCCTGAACGGGGCGGCGACGCTGTGCGGCGGGCGCGCTATGCTGTCCACAAGCGGGGCTTCGGCCCCGTGGCACTCCAAGCCCGGCTGCCTGGGTCCGGTGGGATAGTCCACTGGATATGGCGACCGGGCCGTGGCCTTCGCGGGCCACCGGGTCGGACTGGAAACGGGCCGGCCTCCCTTGTCCCGGAATGGAGCGACAACATGGCTGCCCTGGTCGACCGTTTCGGACGGTCGTTCCCCTATCTGCGCCTCTCCCTGACGGAGGCCTGCAATTACCGCTGCAGCTACTGCCTGCCGGACGGCTACCAGGCGGACGGGCGTCCGCGCTTCCTCGAACTCGATGAGGTCCAGCGCCTGGTGCGCGCCTTCGCGGCGCTGGGGATGAGCAAGATCCGGCTCACCGGCGGCGAGCCGACGCTGCGCAAGGACCTGCTGCCGATCATCGCCGCGGTGTCCGCCGTGCCCGGCGTCCGCCGCATCGCCATCACTACCAACGGCACCCTGCTGCCGCGCCATGTGCGCGAGTGGCGCGAGGCCGGCCTGACGGCCCTCAACGTCAGCCTGGATACGCTGGACCCGGAGCGCTTCCGCGCGATCACCGGCCACGACCGTTTCGCCGAGGTCACCGAGGGCGTGGAGATGGCGCTGGGCCTGGGCTTCGATTCGGTCAAGCTCAACGCGGTGCTGCTGCGCGGGCGCAACGACGACGAGCTGCCCGGCTGGTTCGACTACCTTCGCGAGCGCGACGTCGCCATCCGCTTCATCGAGCTGATGCGCACCGGCGACAACCTCGAGTTCTTCGAGCGTCACCACGTGCGCGCCGAAGCCCTGGAAGAGCAGATCGTCGAAGCCGGCTGGACGCTGCGCCCGCGCGCGCCCGACGCCGGCCCTGCGCGCGAGTATTCGCATCCGGATTACCGGGGCCGCATCGGCATCATCGCGCCCTACTCGAAGGATTTCTGCGCCGGCTGCAACCGCCTGCGGGTGACCGCGCGCGGCGACCTGCGGCTGTGCCTGTTCGGCGACTTCGGCATCGGCCTGCGCCCGCTGCTGCAGTCCGACGACGACCACGGCGCGCTGGTCGCGCGCATCGGCACCCAGCTCGGACTGAAGGCGGCCGGCCACGGCCTGCACCAGGGCGAGACCGGCCTCACCCCGCACCTCGCCTCCATTGGCGGATGAGCGGCGCATGACGGACGACAGCATGGGCGGACAGCGCGTGACCAGCGAACCCGCGGCCTTCCACATGGCCGACATCCGCAACAAACGCCCCACGCGCCGGCGCGCGGTCGCGGTCGGCGAACTGATGGCCGGCGCGGCCGCCTTCCCGATGATCGTCGAGCGCCGCCTGCCCAAGGGCGACGCCCTGGTGATGGCCGAGGTGGCCGGCCTGCAGGGCGCGAAGATGGCGTCCGCGCTGATGCCGCTGTGCCACCCGCTGCCGCTGGAGCTGGTGCAGGTGCGCTGCGTGCCGGTGCCGGCGCGCCATGTCATCCGCGTGTACTGCGAGTGCGCCACCGAAGCCCGCACCGGCGTCGAGATGGAAGCGCTGGCAGGGGTGAACGCAGCGCTGCTGACGCTGTACGACCTGACCAAGCCGGTGGAGCCGGCGCTTGCCATCGAAGGCATCCGCCTGCTGTTCAAGGAAGGCGGCAAGAGCGGCCTGTGGCTGCACCCCGACGGCATGGACGGCGACGAACGCGCGCACTACCGGCCGCGCGACCTTGCCCGCCTGGACGGCGTGCCGTGCGCGGTGCTGACGCTCAGCGACCGCGCCAGCCGCGGCGAATACGAGGACCTGTCCGGCCCGCTGCTGGTCGACGGCCTGCGCCGCCTTGGTGCACGCGTGGCCGGTGCCGAGGTGCTGCCCGACGGCATCGAGCCGCTGGCCGGGCGCCTGCGCGCGCTCGCCTCCGAAGGCGTGCGCATCTGCCTGACCACCGGCGGCACCGGCCTTGGCCCCGGCGACCACACGCCCGAAGCCCTGCGTTCGGTGGCCGATCGCGGCGTCGACGGGCTCGCCGAGATGTTCCGCAGCGAGAGCGCGAAGCACACCCCGCTGGCCTGGCTCAGCCGGGCCGACGTGGTGCAGGTCGGCGGCATGCTGGTGTTCGCGCTGCCGGGCAGCCGGCGCGCGGCACAGCAGGGCATCGACATCCTGGCGCCGCTGCTGGCGCATGCGCTGGCGATGGTCGATGGCGGGGGGCATCCGTGAGCGCGGCCCTCGCGTACGACGAGGCGCTGGCGATGGTCCTGGCTGAGGCGGCGCCGCTTGCGATCGAGCGGCGCGCTCCAGAGGACGCGCTGGGCCTGGTGCTGGCCGAGGCGGTCGCGAGCGAAGCGGACCTGCCGCCTTTCGACAACTCGGCGATGGACGGATTCGCGCTGCGCGCCGCGGGCGAGGTGCTGGCCGCGGGCCGCGAGTTCGACGTCTCCGGCGCGCAGGTGGCCGGCGACGAGGCGGCCGCGGCCGATGACGGCGCCTGGGAAATCATGACCGGCGCGCGCATGCCGGGCGGGCTCGACAGCGTGGTGCCGGTGGAGCGCGTGGAGGTCCTTGAGCGCGACGAAGACGGGCGGCCGCTGCGCATCCGGCTGTCCGCCGACGTGCCTCCTGGCGACAACGTGCGCCTGCGCGGCGAGGACATCGCCAGCGGCGCGCCGGCGGTGCCGGCCGGCAGCCGCATCGGGGCCGCCGAGCTGATGGTGCTCGCCTCGCTGGGCGTCACCGCGGTGGCGGTGCGGCGCCGGGCGCGAGTGGCGGTGATCAACACCGGCCGCGAGCTGGTCGACGACGCGGCGCGTCCGCTGGCCTCGGGCGAGATCCGCAACAGCAACGGGCCGTTCCTGGCCGCGCGCGCGGCCGCGGCGGGCGCGGACATCGTGCTGCGCGAGACCGTCGGCGACGAGCCGGAGATGTTCCTGGCCGCGCTCGAGCGCGCGCTCGGGGCCGGTGCCGACGTGGTGCTGAGCACCGGCGCGGTGTCGATGGGCCGCCACGATTTCGTGCCCGACGCGCTGCGCGGCATCGGCGCCGACATCCGGTTCCACAAGGTCGCGATCCGTCCCGGCAGGCCGCTGCTGTTCGCGCGCCTGGCCGGCGGCGCGCTGTTCTTCGGGCTGCCCGGGAATCCGGTGTCGAGCGCGGTGGGCCTGCGGTTCTTCGCCGAGCCCGCCCTGCGCGCGATGGCGGGCATGGCGGCCGAGCGCCCCCTGCGCATGCCGCTGGCCGACGCCTACCGCAAGCGCGCGCCGCTGCGCTTCCACCTCAAGGGGCGGGTCGAGCTTGTCGACGGCTGCCTGCGTGCCCGGGTGCTGCAGGGGCAGGAATCATTCAAGGTGCTGCCGCTGCTTGCGGCCAACGCCTGGATCGTGGTGCCGCCGGAATCGATGGCGCTCGAGGCGGGCGGGATGGTGGATGTCCATGGCCTGGGGCACCTCGAGGCCCCGCTGATCGGAGGGGTGCCGGAGTGAAGGTGCAGCTGAGCCTGTTTGGTGCGTTCCGGGCGCATGATCCCGCGGCGCTGGTCGAGCTGGAGGTGCCCGACGGCGCGCGCGTGGCCGACCTGCGCGAGGCGCTGGACCACCACGCGCGCGAACACTGGCCGGCGTTCCGGCCGGAACTGTTGAAGGCCTCGGCCTTCGCGAGCGAGAGCACGGTGATGCGCGATGCCGAGGCCCTGGTCCCCGGCGTGGCGATGGCCGTGCTGCCGCCGGTGAGCGGAGGTTGAACATGGAACGCTTCCACTGCGCGGTGACCGACATCGCCGACGGCCCGCTGGATCCCGCCTCGGCGCTCGAGTTCGTGTCCGATCCCGGCTTCGGCGGCATGACGATGTTCATCGGCCGCGTGCGCGACCTCAACCACGGCCGCGTGGTCACCGGCGTCAGCTACGACATGTTCGAGCCCTTGGCGCTGAACGGCTTCAGGGCCATCGCCGAAGGGATCGATGCCCGCTTCGGACCGAAGGTCCGGCTGTACGTCGCGCATGCCCGGGGACGCCTCGGCGTGGGCGACCTGGCGGTGGTGGTGGCCGCGGGCACCCCGCACCGCGACGAGGCCTTCCGCGCCTGCCGCGAGCTGATCGAGCAGGTGAAGCACACCAGCCCGATCTGGAAGCAGGAGCACTACGAGGACGGCGACAGCGTCTGGAGCGAAGGTTGCTCGCTGTGCGGCGTCGACGACGCCAGCGGCGATGCGCATGGCGACGGCGCAGGGCACGGACACGGGCACGATCATGCCGGTGCCGATCGTCACGATGACCGGCGGGCTGGCGCGGCTTCGACGCTTGAAGGCGGGGCGTCGCTTCCGTCCGCCACGCGGCGATGAAAGTCCAGCTTCAAGGCCCATCGCTGCGCCTGCGCATCGACGAGGAGGAACTGGCGCGGCTGCTGGCTGGCGAAGACGTGGTGAACCGCACGCAGGCGGCGCCGGGCGCCGTGGCCTGCCAGCGGCTGCGGCTGCTGGCTGGCGACGCGGCCACCACCGCGACCAGCGACGGGGGCAGGGCCGCTGCGCGCTTCGACGCCGATGGCGGAGCGTGGACCTTCAGCCTTCCCGAGGCCGAGGTCCGCGACTACGTTGCCCGGTTGCCATGCCGCGATGCCCTGGAGTTCGCGCTGCCCGGCGGCGAAGCGGCGCTGAGGCTCGCCTTCGAAGTCGACGTCCGCGACAGCGTCCGCCGCCGCGGTCCACCGCGCCGCCGCGCCGCGCCGCGTCCCGACTGACCGGCGCCGGGCCGACCGGCCGCGACTCCCCGGCGGGCCCGCGAGGGGCTCCCGGCTGAAAGCTATACTTGGCGGTCCACAGATCCCTGCCAGGCGTCCTCCATGTTCGAATCCCTCACCCAGCGACTCTCCGGCACCATGGAGCGCCTGCGCGGCCGCGGCCGCCTGACCGAGGAGAACATCCGCGAGGCCACGCGCGAAGTGCGCATCGCGCTCCTGGAAGCCGACGTCGCGCTGCCCGTTGTCCAGGCCCTGATCGAACGCATCAAGGTGCGTGCGGTCGGCCAGGAGGTCCTGAAGTCGCTGACCCCCGGCCAGGCCCTGATCAAGGTCGTGCGCGACGAGCTGACCGCGGTGATGGGCGCGGCAGCCTCCGACCTCAACCTCAACGTGCCGGCGCCGGCGGTGATCCTGATGGCCGGCCTGCAGGGCGCGGGCAAGACCACCACCGTCGGCAAGCTGGCCAGGCTCCTGAAGGAGAAGCGCAAGAAGAAGGTGATGGTGGTCAGCGCCGACGTCTATCGTCCCGCCGCCATCGCCCAGCTGGAGACGCTGGCGAAGCAGGTCGACGTGCGCTTTTTCCCCTCGGACGCCTCGCAGAAGCCTGCCGACATCGTCCGCGCGGCGATCGCCGATGCGCGCAAGTCGTTCATCGACGTGCTGCTGGTCGACACCGCCGGCCGCCTCGCGATCGATGAGGCGATGATGGCCGAAATCAAGGAGCTGCACGCCGCGGTCAAGCCGGTCGAGACCCTGTTCGTGGTCGACGCCATGACCGGCCAGGACGCGGCCAACACGGCGAAGGCCTTCAGCGAGGCGCTGCCGCTGACCGGCGTGGTGCTGACCAAGACCGACGGCGACGCCCGCGGCGGCGCGGCGCTCAGCGTGCGCTACATCACCGGTCGCCCGATCAAGTTCATCGGCACCAGCGAGAAGGTCGACGGCCTGGACGTGTTCCACCCTGACCGCATCGCCAGCCGCATCCTCGACATGGGCGACGTGCTGTCGCTGGTCGAGCAGGTGGAAGGCCAGGTCGACAAGGACAAGGCGCAGAAGCTCGCCGAGAAGGTCGCCAAGGGCAAGAAATTCGACCTCAACGACATGCGCGACCAGCTCGAGCAGATGCAGGGGATGGGCGGCATCCACGGCCTGATGGACAAGCTGCCGGGCATGGGCCAGATCCCGGATTCGGTGAAGAACCAGGTCACCGGCAAGGAAGTGCCGCGCATGGTCGCGATCATCGGCTCGATGACGAAGAAGGAGCGCCGCAATCCGGCGCTGCTCAACGGCTCGCGCCGCAAGCGCATCGCCGCCGGTTCCGGCGTCACGCCGGCCGACGTCAACAAGCTGATGAAGCAGTACCAGCAGATGGAAAAGATGATGGGCAAGCTGGGCCGCGGCGGAATGAAGGGCATGATGCGCGGCCTGCAGGGAATGATGGGCGGGCGCGGCGGCATGCCTCTCCGCTGAGCGCCGGAACGCGTCGCATGGCGGAGGATCCGGCGGTGTCCGAAGGCCTTGCCGCCTCCGCGGAAGATCCCGTGGACGCCGGCCACTTCACCAGCCTGCAGATGCGCGCGGGCAGGGTGCAGGGGCGCGACCTGCACCTGCTGCGGCTGCGCCACGCCTCCGAGGACCTGTGGCGGATCGGCACGGACAAGGGCCGGTTGCGGCGGGAGATCCGCAATGCCTTCCTGCAGCGTGATGACCGCGCCGATTGCACGCTGAGGATCTGCGTGCGTCCCGCAGGTCGCGGGGCGTCAGCGGATGACCGCGCGGCCGCCGCTTCGCCGTTCCGGTACGACCCCTCGGCACAGGGCGACTCCGCCCGGCTGCTGCGCGTCGACGTCGGGATCGAGCCACCGCGTACGGTTCCCGCGTCCCCGCTTCGCGTGCGCAGCCATCACCGCCTTCGCGCCTGCCCGCTGGTGAAACATCTCGCCCTGCAGCCCCAGTTCGCCATGCGGGCGCAGGCGCAGGCGGCGGGCTACGACGATGCGCTCCTGGTCGCCCCCGACGGGTGCATTGCCGAGGGAAGCTTCTGGAGCATCGCCTTCTGGGACGGGGAGACCGTGACCTGGCCCCGGGCTCCGGCGCTCCCGGGCGTGACCAGGCGGCTCCTGGAGCGCGCGCTCGATGACGCCCGGATCCGCAGCCGGCACGTGCCGGTACGCCTGGGCGATCTGGCCGGGCAGCGCGCCGCGTTCGCGGTGAATTCGAGCGGGATCCGCGCCGTCGCGGCAATCGATGCGCATGTGTTTGCCGGTGATGCCGGGTTCGGCGGCGCGTTGGGGGACCTGCTGGCCGCCGTTCCCTGGGAGGCCTTCTAGGCGCAGGGTCGGGCGGCGGTCGCGGGTGTTTCGCGCGGCGGCGGCCTGCGCTATAATTCCCGGCTTACCTCGCCACCCTGGCGACTGGGCAATACGGAAACCACCATGGTCAAGATCCGCCTCACCCGCGGCGGCGCCAAGAAGCGCCCCTTCTACCACATCATCGTCACCGACTCGCGCAGCGCGCGCGACGGTCGCAACATCGAGCGCGTGGGTTACTACAACCCGGTCGCGCAGGGCGCCGAGCAGCGCGTGGTGCTCGACACCGCCCGCGTCGACCACTGGGTCTCGCAGGGTGCGCAGGTCAGCGACAAGGTCCGCAACCTGTACAAGGAAGCGACCGGCGCCGCGGCGGCCCCCGCCGCCTGATGGCCGGGCCGCGCGTCCGCGCGCGGCCACAACCTTCATGGACACCACCGGGCGCCGCATCCTGCTGGGCAGGGTCCACGGCGCCTTTGGCGTGCGTGGCGAACTGAAGCTGGAATCCTTCACCGAGCCGGCACGCGCGATCCTTCGCTACCAGCCGTGGATCCTGCGCGATGCGCAGGGTCGCGAGCGTGAGCTGTCGGGTGCGCAGGGCCGCGAGAGCCCCAAGGGCCTGGTCGTGACGCTGCCGGGCATCGAAGACCGCGACGCCGCCGAGGCGATGCGCGGCAGTGAAGTCCTGGTACCGCGCTCAGTGCTGCCGCCACCGGCGCCCGGCGAATACTACTGGGTCGACCTGGAAGGCCTGCGCGTGGCCAATGTCGAAGGCGTCGACTTCGGCACCGTGTCGCACCTGTTCGCCACCGGCGCCAACGACGTGCTGGTGGCCGTGGGCGATCGCGAACGGATGATTCCCTTCGTGACCCCCGATTACATCGTCTCGGTCGATTTCGAGGCCGGCCTGGTCACGGTCGACTGGGACCCGGAGTTCTAGGCATGGCCGCGGGCGCAAGCGACGCCGTCGACGCCGGCGCCGCCACGCGCGACCCGATGCGCATCGACGTCATCAGCCTGTTCCCGGACTTCGTGTCCCAGGTTGCCGGCCACGGCGTGGTCGGGCGTGCCGCCGGGCGTGGCCTGCTGTCGCTGCACGGCTGGAACCCGCGCGACCATGCCGAAGGCAACTACCGCCGCGTCGACGACCGCCCCTTTGGCGGCGGGCCGGGCATGGTGATGCTGATCGATCCGCTGCGCGCCGCGCTGGCCGCCGCGCGCGTCGCCGACCCGTCGCCCGCGCACGTGATCTACATGAGTCCGCAGGGGCGGCCGCTGGACCAGGCCAGGGTCCGCGAGCTGGCCTCGCTGCCGCGCCTCGTGCTGTTGTGCGGACGCTACGAGGGCGTGGACGAGCGCCTGCTCGCGGCCGAGGTCGACGAGGAGCTGTCGATCGGCGACTACGTGCTGTCCGGCGGCGAACTGGCCGCGGCCGTGGTGGTCGATGCGGTCGCCCGCCTGCTGCCGGGGGCCCTGAATGATGCGGAGTCGGCTGCCCAGGACAGCTTCGAACCCGCGGCCGACGGGGACGGGGGACCGCTTCTGCTCGATTGTCCGCACTACACGCGCCCGGTCGAACATCCGCTGGGTGCGGTTCCCCCGGTGCTGCTGTCGGGCAACCACGCAGCGATCGCAGGCTGGCGTCGCCAGCAGGCGCTGGGACGGACCTGGCTGCGCCGCCCGGACCTGATCGATCCCGGCGCGCTGTCGCGGGCCGACCGCCGGCTGCTTGACGAATGGCTGGCCGAAGCCGGCCTGGCTCCGGTCGGCGACCGCCAGCGCCCGGCCGGATAACGCGCCGCTGGCAGGCAGGGAAGAAACCACGCTACAATGCGCGGCTAGCTGTAACCACGCCAAGACGCGGGTCCACGTGCACTCGCGCTATAACAGCCCACAGGGCACTACCAACAGGCACAGGCAACCACGACCATGAACAAGCCCTCACTCAATACCCTGCTGCAGAACTTCGAGACCGAGCAGGTCACGCGCGAATTCCCCGTCTTCGGTCCCGGCGACACCGTGATCGTCAACGTCAAGGTGAAGGAGGGCAATCGCGAGCGCCTCCAGGCCTACGAGGGCGTGGTGATCGCCAAGAAGAATGCCGGCCTGAACTCCGCCTTCACCGTGCGCAAGATCTCGCACGGCTTCGGCGTCGAGCGTGTGTTCCAGACCCACAGCGCGGCCATCGACTCGGTCGAGGTCAAGCGCCGCGGCGCGGTGCGCGCGGGCAAGCTTTACTACCTGCGCGAGCTCGAAGGCCGCAAGGCGCGCATCAAGGAAGACCTGGCCGGCAACGCCAAGGCGCGTGCCAAGGCCGCCGCCGAAGCCGCTGCGGCAGCGTCGGCCGGCTAAGCCGGACACGCGTTTCACCGGACGGCCGCCTTCGGGCGGCCGTTCGCGTTTCAGCGTTCAATCCGCTGCCGATGCGGCCACCGGCACGCCTGTCGGCACGGCCGCCGCGTCCGTCCTCGGCGCCATGCGCGGGCAGGCGTCGGCCACCGGTGCCGGCGGCTGCGCCGGTATCTCGGCCGGGATCGCGACCGCGTCGATGTCGCCGTCACCGCCCAGCATGCGCGCCTCGCGCCAGCGGCCCCAGCGGTAGTAGGCCAGCGACATCACCATCGCGCACAGCGCACTTGCCGGGAAACTCAGCCAGATCGCATCCGCCCCCAGCGCCGGCTGCAGCAGGTTGGCGAAGGGCACGCGGATGCCCCACAGCGCGACCACGAGGATCAGCAGCGGCGGTACCACGGCGCCCGTCGAGCGCACCACGCCCGAGACCACGAAGGTCACGCCGAAGAACAGGAACGACCAGATCGCAATCAGGTTGATGTGCTGGCCGGCCTCGATCGCCGGGCTGCCCGGAGGCAGGAACAGCGACAGGATCCGCGGGCCGGACAAGAGCAGCGGTGCGATCAGGGCGCCGGTCAGCAGGAAGTTGAAGGCGACGCCGGCACGCATGGTGCCGCCGACCCGGTCCCAGCGCCCGGCGCCGACGTTCTGCGCCGCCATCGAAGTGCAGGCGGCGCCCATCGCCATCGCCGGCATCTGCACATAGGTCCACAGCTGCAGGGTGGCGCCATAGGCCGATGCGGTATCCACGCCGTAGCCGTTGACCATGCTGATCATCACCAGCATCGCCAGCGACACCAGGATCATCTGCAGGCCCATGGGCACGCCCTTGACCACCAGCGCGCGCACGATGGCCGGGTCGGGCAGGTAGGCGCGGACCTCGGCGCGCGGGATCCACAGCGGGTGCCGGCGCCAGCGCAGCCAGGCCAGCATCGCCGCCAGGCTGCAGGCATTCGCCACCAGGGTCGCGCCGGCAGAGCCTGCGATGCCCATCCGCGGAAACGGACCAAGCCCGAAGATCAGCACCGGGTTGACCACGATGTCCACCACCACCACCACCGCCAGGAACACGAAGGGCGTGCGGGTGTCGCCGGCACCGCGCAGCACCGCGGTGAGGAAGGCGAACATGTACATGAAGGGCACCGCCAGGAAGATGACCTGGAGGTAGGCCTCGGCCAGCGGGAGCGAAGCCTCCGGCGTGCCCATCCAGTCCAGGGTGTGGCGCGCCAGCGGCAGGCCGGCGGCAGCCACCAGCAGCGACAGCGCGCCGAAGAAGCTCGCGCTGGTGCCGATGACGCGCCGCGCCCGCACCGGGTCGTGGGCACCGATGGCCTGCGCCACCAGGATGGTCGCGGCCATGCCGATGCCGAACACCGACCCCAGCAGGAAGAACATGATGTTGTTGGCGTTGGCCGTGGCGACCAGGGCCTCTTCGCCCAGGAAGCGCCCGACCCAGACCGCGTTCACCGAGCCGTTGAGCGATTGCAGCACGTTGCCGGCGAGGATCGGCAGCGCGAAGACCAGCAGGGTGGGGGCGATGGCGCCCGAGGTGAGGTCGCGCGTCGAAGGTTTTGCCATGGGCGCATCGTGCCAGAAGCGATGTCGAGGCCGGCGTTAGAATCGGGGCATGACCGGACAGGACCAGGCACCGGCCCCGGCGGCCGGGGTACGCATCGACATCTGGCTGTGGGCTGCGCGCTTCTTCAGGACGCGCACGCTGGCCAGGCAGGCCGTGGACAACGGCAAGGTCGAGGTCGGCGGCCAGCGGCCCAAGCCCTCGCGCACGGTGCGCGTGGGCGATGCACTGCGCGTGGTGCGCGGCGAGGACGCGTTCGAGGTCGAGGTGCTGGGGCTTTCCGACGACCGCGGCCCGGCCCCGGTTGCGCGACTCCTGTACCGCGAGTCCGATGCCTCCCGTCATGCACGCGAACAGGCGGCGCTCGCCCGCCGTGCCGCCCATGACGGCTATCGCGCGCCGGAGCACCGCCCGGACAAGCGCGCACGGCGGCTGATCCGCGCCCTCGGCGACATCGACGCCAGCTGAGCGGCCACGAAAAAACGGTTCTTCTCCCGATTGCGTGGAGCTTGCGGGTGATTGCTTCGGGAGGGTGGGGCGCGCGCTGCCCGCCGTGGAGGCAGGGGGGATGCCCAGCCGGAATATGCGCATCCTGCTCCCAGTTCCGGCCGCCGGCCATCCATGGCCGGCTCTGGGCATCCCCCCTGCCT
>NZ_JBCLUZ010000047.1:0-17836 GCF_039548395.1 Luteimonas changyuni | reverse complement strand
CGAAACGTTCCGCGCCGATCTTCGTCAGCGCCGCCGTCAGCGTCGTCTTGCCGTGGTCCACGTGACCGATCGTGCCCACGTTCACGTGGGGCTTGGTGCGCTCGAACTTACCCTTGGCCATGATTGCGTATCTCGTTGAACTGTTGGATGGAGGCCCGCGCTTTCCGCTGCGGGACGAAGATGGTGCTCACGACTGGAATCGAACCAGTGACCTCCTCCTTACCAAGGAGGTGCTCTACCGACTGAGCTACGTGAGCGTGAGTTGTACCCTGGCGCCGCGGTTCCAATGATACCCCGCGGTGGAGCGGGAGACGGGAATCGAACCCGCACCATCAGCTTGGAAGGCTGAGGTTCTACCGTTGAACTACTCCCGCGCCGGGATGAAACTGGTGGAGGGAGGTGGATTCGAACCACCGAAGGCGTAAGCCAGCAGATTTACAGTCTGCCCCCGTTGGCCGCTTGGGTATCCCTCCAGCACATGGAACCTTTGAAATCAGCCCGCGATTTTGACGCGCCGGATCGAGGCTGTCAACGCCTGCGGCATATTTCCGCGCCGCCTGCGGCACCGCGACGCCGCGCCGGCGCCCGCCGGCTCAGACGTTGAAGCGGAAATGCAGGACATCGCCTTCCTGCACCCGGTACTCCTTGCCTTCAAGGCGCAGCCGCCCGGCCTCGCGCGCACCGGATTCGCCGCGGTAGCGCAGGAAGTCGTCGTAGCCGATGGTCTCGGCGCGGATGAAGCCCTTCTCGAAGTCGGTGTGGATCACCCCGGCGGCCTGCGGCGCGGTGGAACCGGCCTTGACCGTCCACGCGCGGACCTCCTTCACGCCGGCGGTGAAATAGGTCTGCAGCCCCAGCAGGCTGTAAGCCGCGCGGATGACCCGGTTCAGGCCCGGCTCCTCCAGGCCCAGGTCGGCCAGGAAGACATCGCGGTCGGCGTCGTCGAGTTCGCTGAGTTCCTCCTCGATGGCGGCCGAGACCGGCACCACCTCGGCGCCCTCGCCTGCCGCCCGGGCGCGGACGAGGTCCAGGTGCGGATTGCCCTCGAACCCGTCCTCAAGCACGTTGGCGACATACATCACCGGCTTCAGGGTCAGCAGGAACAGGTCGCGCACCGTGGCACGGTCGTCCTCCGACAGGCCCAGCGCCCGCGCCGGCTTGCCGTCATCGAGGCCGGCACGCACCCGCGCCAGCACTTCCACCCGGGCCTTTGCGTCCTTGTCACCGGTCTTGGCCGAGCGCTCGGCGCGCTGCAGGGCCTTGTCGACCGACTCCAGGTCGGCCAGCGCCAACTCGGTGTCGATGGTCTCGATGTCGGCGATCGGGTCGACCTTGTTGTTGACGTGGATCACGTCGTCGTTCTCGAAGCAGCGCACCACGTGGCAGATCGCGTCGACCTCGCGGATGTGGGCCAGGAACTTGTTGCCCAGGCCCTCGCCGCTCGCCGCACCGGCCACCAGGCCGGCGATGTCGACGAACTCGACCGCGGTCGGGATCACCTTCTGCGGGTTGATGATCTCCGCCAGCGCGTTCAGGCGCGGATCCGGCACCGGCACCACGCCGACGTTGGGCTCGATCGTGCAGAAGGGGAAGTTGGCCGCGGCGATGCCCGCCCTGGTCAATGCGTTGAAGAGGGTCGACTTGCCGACGTTCGGCAGGCCGACGATGCCGCATGTGATGCCCATTGTTCTGTCAGGTCCTGTTGGTGTGCAGCCGCTTCATGGCTTCGTTGAAATCGCCGGCCATGGCCAGCGGCAGCACGTCGAACGCGTCGTCGATGGCGCGTCCGATGAGAATGTCGTCGTCGGGCGACGGGCGCCCCAGCACCCAGCCGGTGACGCGGTCCTTGTGCCCGGGGTGGCCGATACCGACGCGCAGGCGGTGGAACCGGCCGTGGCCGAGCAGGCGCATGGTGTCGCGCAGTCCGTTCTGGCCGCCGTGCCCACCGTCGAACTTGAGCCTGGCGGTGCCCGGCGGAAGGTCCAGCTCGTCGTGGACCAGCAGCGCCTGTTCCGGCTCGATTTTCCAGAACTGCAGCGCGGCGAGCACCGACTTGCCGCTGAGGTTCATGAAGGTGGCCGGCTTGAGCAGCCAGGCCTCGTGGCCCGCGATCCGGACCTTGGCCGTCTCGCCGTACAGCTTGCCGTCGACCCTGAAGCGCTCGCCCTCGCGTTCGGCCAGGGCGTCGACAAAACGGAACCCGGCATTGTGCCGGGTCCGTGCGTGCTCGGTGCCGGGGTTGCCCAGCCCGACGATGAGTCGAAGACCGTCCATCGGGTCGACGCCGGCCGGCGCCCGCGGATGGCGGCGCCGGCGCGGTACGCCTTACTTCTCCTCGGCGTCCTGCTTGGCGGCAGGGACCTCGGCGCCATCGGCGGCGGCTTCGTCGGCCTCGGGTTCGGCCTCGACGCGCGCGTGGCGGGCCACGGCAACGGCGGGGTTGTGCTCGTCGTCGATCTTCGCCACGAGCTCGACGCCTTCCGGCAGCACGAGGTCGGACAGGTGCACGGTGTCGCCCATCTGCATGTTGGCCAGGTCGACCTCGATCGACTCAGGCAGCTTGCCGGGCAGGCAGATGACTTCGACCTCGTTGAGCTCCTGGGTCAGGACCACGCCCGCGGACTTGCCGGCCGGCGAGGTCTCGGCGTTCACCAGGTGCAGCGGCACGCTGACGCGGATGACCTCGTTCTCGTTCACGCGCTGGAAGTCCAGGTGCATGATCAGCTGGCGGTACGGGTGGCGCTGCATGTCGCGCAGGAGCACGCGCTCGATCTTGCCGTCGACCTCGAGGTCGAGGATCGACGAATAGAACCATTCGTGCTGGCTGGCGACCCAGGTCTTTTCCTGGTCGAGCTGGATGCTCTTGGGGGCGGCTTCGCCACCGTAGACGATGGCGGGGACCTTGCCGGCATGACGCAGGCGGCGGCTCGCACCCTTACCTTCGTCACTGCGGCTGGAGGCCGTGATCTTGTTCTCGTTCATCAGTTTTGCTCACTTGCTCTGGATTGATCGCCTCGCGGCGGATGGTGACTCCCCCGCGACCAGGGGAGCCTGTTGAAACGGGTCGGATGCGGCCGGGCCGTCAGTCCACGTACAGCGAACTCACCGATTCGCCGAAGGCGATGCGGCGGATGGTTTCGGCCAGGAGCTCGGCAACGCTGAGCTGGCGGATGCGGCCACAGGCGCGGGCCGCGTCGGAAAGGGGAATGGTATCAGTCACCACCAGCTCATCGAGCTGGGAGCGCATCACGTTGTCGATCGCGGCACCCGACAGCACGGGATGGGTGCAGTAGGCGACGACCTTGGTGGCCCCTTCCGCCTTCAGCGCCGCGGCGGCGGCGCACAGGGTGCCGGCGGTGTCGACGATGTCATCCACCAGCACGCAGGTCTTGCCGGACACGTCGCCGATGATGTTCATCACCGTGGCCACGTTGGCCTTCGGACGGCGCTTGTCGATGATCGCGAGGTCGGCATCGTCCAGGCGCTTGGCGATTGCGCGCGCACGCACCACGCCACCCACGTCCGGGCTGACCACCACCATGTTGTCGGTGCCGTGCGCGCGCCAGATGTCGGCCAGCAGCAGCGGCGAGGCGTAGACGTTGTCCAGCGGGATGTCGAAGAAACCCTGGATCTGGTCGGCGTGCAGGTCGACGGTCAGGAGGCCGTCCGCCCCGGCCGCGGTGAACATCCGCGCAGCCAGCTTGGCCGTGATCGGCACCCGCGAGGAGCGCATGCGGCGGTCCTGGCGGGCGTAGCCGAAGTACGGCACCACCGCGGTGACGCTGCTTGCCGAGGCACGCTTGAGCGCATCGATCAGCGCCAGCACCTCCATCAGGTTCTCGGCGGTCGGGGCGCAGGTGGACTGCACCACGAACACGTCCTGGCGGCGCACGTTCTCCTCGATCTCGACCTGGACCTCGCCGTCGGAGAACGTGGACACCAGCGCCTTGCCGGGACGCACGCCGAGCTCCCGGCACACGGCCTGGGCGAGCGGGCGATTGGCATTGCCGGAGAAGATCAGCAGGTTGCCATCTTCTTTCTTCACGGGACTACTCCGCTGGAGGTGCTGCAAGCAACGATGTGATTGGCAGGGGCGGCAGGATTCGAACCTGCGAATGCCGGGATCAAAACCCGGTGCCTTGGGCCACTTGGCGACGCCCCTGCGGTGACCAGGCCGCAAGTGCATCCAGCAGCGGCGAGCGCGACACGCCGGCCACCACCCGGGCACGAAACCCGGCAGGCAGCGCGGCGAGCGCGGTTTCGGCGTGCCCGCGCGTGGCGAACTCGACGAAGCAGCCGCTGCCCGTCCCGGTCAAGCGTGGCGGACCGATGCGCGAAAGCACCTGGAACGCGGCCTCGACGGCAGGTTCCAGGGCACGCAGCACCGGCTCGAACACATTGCCGAGCAGAGCACCCGAAGCGAAGTCGGACATTGTCGCGGGCGGGGCATCCCTCGTCAATTCAGGGGCTTGGAACAGGGTCGCGGTGGCGACGTGGACACCCGGGTCGGCGACCACGTACCAGGCCGGCGGCAGCTCCATGGGCGCCAGCACTTCCCCGACGCCTTCGGCCCAGGCACTGCGACCGTGGACGAACACCGGCACGTCGGCTCCAAGGCGGGCAGCCAGCAGCGCCAGCGCCTCGCGGTCGGCATCCACGCCCCAGATCGCGCCCAGCGCGCACAGGACGGTGGCCGCATCGGACGATCCGCCGCCAAGCCCGGCCCCGGCAGGAATCCTCTTTTGAACGCGGATATCCGCGCCTTGGGCGACGTTGAACGATTTTTGCAGGAGTTTCGCCGCGCGCAGACTGAGGTCCAGCGCTTCCGGCACGGCCCGGAGATCCGCGCCGTGGCGAACGATGCGGCCGTCCGTGCGCGGGCGCAGGTGCACGGTATCGCCCCAGTCGAGGAGCCGGAACACCGTCTGCAGCTCGTGATAGCCGTCGGCACGACGCCCGGTGAGGTGCAGGAAAAGATTGAGCTTGGCCGGCGCCGGCCACGCAGACCAGCCGGGCGCGGTCATGGCCCGGCCTCGCCCCAGTCGTCGACGACCAGGCGCACGCCGGCGTCGCCACGGCCGGCATCGATGCGCAGCGGCAGCGCCGGATGCCCGCCGCCGGCGTCCGACCACCTGCGGAACTCGATGGTCCAGCCCGCCTGCTCCAGGCGCGCGGGCAGCAGGTCGGCGCCGAAGTCCATGCGCGCGGGACCATGTTCGGCTTCGTCGGCCGGCAGGCCGCGCAGCCATGCGCCGAGTGCGCCCACGGGCACGTCGAGGCCGGTGGCTTCGAGCAGCAGTTGCTGGCCATCCGGACCGGTGCGCGTGCCACCCTCCATGCCCTCCAGCCGTGCACCGCCCGCGTCCACGGACAAGCGCCAGCTTTGCCGGGTCACCGGTGCCGCCAGCGCGATCTCGATGGCCACGCCGTCCTGGCGCCACTCGATGCGTCCGCTGCCGCCCCTGGCGCCGCGGGTGATGGCCGCGCGCCCGGCGAGCTGCCAGGCCGGCATCGCGGCGAGCGCCTGCGCGCGCCCGGCCTGGATGGTTTCCGCACGCTGCAACGCGGCCGCGTCAAGCGCCGGCAGCGCCGCTGGCGGCAGCGGCCGCGTGGCGCAGGCGGCAAGCGCGCCGGCGCAGGCCAGCCCGAACAGGATCCGCGGATACGTCATGCGCCGACGTCCTCCAGCGCGCGCTGCAACGAACGATTGTCGGGATCGATGCCGCGGGCATCCTCGAACCATTCCATGGCCTCGTCCCGACGACCCAGCTGCCACAGCACGGTGCCGACGTGCGCGGCGATCTCGGCGTCCTTCTCGAGCACGAAGGCGCGACGCAGTTCGACCAGCGCCTCCTCGTTGCGGCCCAGCCGGTGCAGCACCCAGCCATAGCTGTCGATGATCGCGGCGTTGGCGGGTTCCGCCACCCGCGCGCGCTCGATGAGCTCCAGCGCTTCGCGGTAGCGGTCGGTACGGTCGGCCAGGGTATAGCCCAGCGCGTTCAGGGCGGCGGTGTTGTCGGGCTCGGCCACCAGGATGCGGCGCAGATCGGCCTCGGCGCGGGCAATGTCGTCGCGGCGCTCCCACATCAGCGCGCGCGAGTACAGCAGCGCGGATTCGTCGGGAAACGCGGCCAGGCCGCGTGCCAGGGCATCCAGCTCGGCGGCGGCGCTGCCGTCCTCGCGGCGCAGCTCCGACTCCATCAGGTAGGCATCGCGGCGCAGCTGGTCATCGGCGTCCGCATCCTGCTGCAGGGCGTGCAGCGCTGCGTAGGCCTCTTCGCCGCGCTCGAGATCGTGCAGCATCTTGGTGGCGCGCAGGCGCGCGGTGGCGCGCTGCTCGCCACCGGGGACGCTGCGATACCAGTCCAGGGCCTCGCCCGGCCGTTCGAGGAATTCCGCGACCTGGGCCAACAGCAGCCGCCGCGCCGGATTGGGCACCTCGGCACCCTTGGCCAGGTCGTCGTAGAGCGCGGCCAGCGCGACCTTGTCGTCGGCGTCGGCCAGCAGCGACGCGCGCAGCGCCACCTGGCCGAGGTCGTCATCCCCACCGGGGGCGACGGCAAGCAGGGCCGCGCCCGCCGCGGGGTCGCCAAGCCCGGCATAGGCCAGCGCCACGCGCGCACGGATCCGCGGCGCCACCAGGGCGTCCCCGGCGGCCAGCGCATCCAGCACCGCGCGGGCATCGTCGCCATGACCGGTGCGGTGCAGGTACTGGACCCGCAGCAGGCCCATGGCGGGGTCGTCTGGATGCAGCTCGCGCGCCACGGCGTCGATGCGACCGAACAGGTCGTCGTCGCCCAGGCCAAGCGCAAGCTGCCCCGCCGCCGACAGCGGCATCGGCTCGGTGGGCAGGGCGCCACGATCGAACAGCTGCCCGAGCACCCGCGCGGACAGCGCAGGGTCGCGGCTGCCGGTGCCGATCACTCCGAAGGCGGCCAGCCAGCCGCGGGCGCCGCCTTCGCGCAACATCGCTTCGAGCCCGCGCCTTGCGGCCCGCGCCTTGCCGGTGCGCAGGGCCAGGGTGGCACCCGCGCCCTGCATGCCGAGCGACTCCGGGGCCCGCTCGCGCCACAGCGCCAGCGCTTCGCCGAGCGCCCGGTCGTCGTGCCCCATCAAGGCGTAGCGGGTGGCCCGGGAGGCCAGTGCGGCATCCCGGGGCGCGGCCCGCGCAGCCTTGAGGTACCACGCCACTGCTTCATCCAGGCGCCCGGCGGAGACCGCGAACTCGGCCGCCATGACCTCGCGCAGGGGCGCTTCGACGGCGCCATCGCTGGCGTTCGCCGCTGCCGCCGCTGCCGCCGTGCACAGGGCCGCGGCCAGCAGCACGGCCAGCGCCCGGATGGGCGCGGAACGCCCTTTCCGGAGGCCGCGGGACGCGCGAGGCGCAGGCACCGTAAAATGTCGCAATGTCATGCCGGCACTTTATCGCAAGCACCTGAACGAATGAGCCTTGTCGCCATCGGCCTCAACCACCAGACCGCGCCCGTCGAACTGCGCGAACGGGTGGCCTTTGCCGACGATCGGCTGCGCCACGCGCTGGCGGACCTGCGCGCCCTGCCCGGCGTGCGCGAGGTCGCGCTGCTGTCGACCTGCAATCGCACCGAACTCTATGCCGTGGCCGACGATGACGGCCGCGCGCTGGTGAACTGGCTGGCCACCCACCCCGAGGATCCGATGGGCGATGCCGGTTCGCTGGAGGCCTATCTGTACCGGCACGCCGACGCCGACGCCGCGCGCCATCTGTTCCGCGTCGCCACGGGCCTTGACTCGATGGTGCTGGGCGAGCCGCAGATCCTGGGCCAGGTGAAACAGGCCTGGTCCATGGCGCGCGGCGCGGGCACGCTGGGTGGCCAGCTAGACCGCCTGTTCCAGCACGCCTTCGTCACTGCCAAGCGCGCGCGCACCGAGACCCGCATCGGCACCAGTCCGGTCTCGATGGCGTCGATGGCGGTGCGCCTGGCGCAGGACAGCTTCGCCCGGCCGGAGGATTCGGCCGTCCTGCTGGTCGGCGCCGGCGAAACCATCGAACTCGCTGCGCGCCACCTGGCCGCGGCCAGGGTCAAGCGACTGATGGTGGCCAACCGCACCTATCGCCACGCCGAGGAGCTGGCGCATCGGCACGGCGGCGTCGCCCTGCCGATGGAAGAGCTCGAACACCACCTGCACCTCGCCGACATCGTGTTTTCCGCCACGGCCAGCCGCGAACCGGTCATCGACCGCGCCGCCGTGGAGTCGGCCATGCTCGCGCGGCGCCATCGCCCGATGCTGCTGCTCGATCTTGCCGTACCGCGCGACATCGATCCGGATGTCGGCGGCCTGCGCGATGTCTACCTGTATACCGTCGACGACCTCGAGCGCGCGGTCGAGGACAACCGCCGCAACCGCCGCGAGGCCGCCGACGCCGCTGAATCGATCATCGACCTGCAGGTGGCGAGCTACGCGCAGATGCAGGCCACCGGCTCGCGCAGCGGTCCGATCCGCCGCCTGCGGGCCCACGGCGAAGCGGCACGCGCCGAGGTCCTGGAGCGCGCGCGCCAGCAGCTGGCCGCCGGCCAGTCACCGGAGGCGACGCTGGAATTCCTCGCGCATACGCTCACCAACCGCCTGCTGCACCCGCCGACAGCAGCGCTGCGCGAGGCCGCCGCTGCCGGCGATACCGCCATGCTCGACGCGGTCGAACGCATGCTCCCGCCGGCCCCTGCGGGAACCGGGCCCACCGCCAGCACCGGCAACGACGATGCTGCCGACCCTGCGCCGTAAGCTCGAGGCCCTGGCCGAACGTCGCGACGAACTCGAGCGGCTGCTCGCCGAGCCCTCGGTCGCTGCCGACCAGTCGAAATTCCGCGCCCTGTCGCGCGAGTTCGCCGGCCTCGACCCGCTCGCTGCCGCGCTCGCCGACGAAGGCCGCGCGCGCGCCGACCTCGAGGCCGCCGAGGCGATGCGCAGCGATCCGGAGCTGCGCGAGCTGGCCGAAGACGAAGTCGAGGCGGCGACCGGGCGCCTGGCCGAACTCGACGACGTGCTGATGGCGCTGCTGGTGCCGCGCGACATTCGCGACGACGGTGGCATCTACCTCGAAGTCCGCGCCGGCACCGGCGGCGACGAGGCCGCGATCTTCGCCGGCGACCTGCTGCGCATGTACACCCGCTATGCCGAACGCCAGGGGTGGCGGGTCGAGATCGAATCCGCCAGCAGCGGCGAGCACGGCGGCTTCCGCGAGGTCGTGGCCCGCGTCGAAGGCGCCGGCGCGTACGCGCGCCTGAAATTCGAATCAGGGACCCATCGCGTGCAGCGGGTGCCGGAAACCGAGTCCCAGGGCCGCATCCACACCTCGGCGGCGACGGTCGCGATCATCCCGGTCGAGGAAGACGGCGAGCCGATCGAGATCAACCCCGCCGACCTGCGCGTCGACACCTTCCGCTCGTCGGGCGCCGGCGGCCAGCACGTCAACAAGACCGACTCCGCGATCCGCATCACCCACCTGCCCTCCGGCGTGGTGGTGGAGTCGCAGACCGAGCGCTCGCAGCACGCCAACCGCGACAAGGCGATGAAGCGCCTGCGCGCGATGCTGGCCGAGGCCGAGGCGGAGCGCCGCGCCGCCGCCACTGCCGCCAGCCGCAAGCTGCAGGTCGGCAGCGGCGACCGCAGCCAGCGCATCCGCACCTACAGCTACCCACAGGGCCGGATCACCGACCACCGCGTCGAGGGCCTGACCCTCTACGACCTGCCCAACGTGATGGATGGCGCGCTCGATGCGCTGGTGGACCGCCTCACCCGCGAGCACCAGGTGGACGAACTGGCGCGCCTGTCGGAGCAGGCCTCGTGAACCCCGGGGTTCCCGCATGAACGCGATGCGGGACCCCCGCGACGAAGCGCGACGCGCAGTGGCGGCCGCTCCCGGCAATCCCATCGCCTGGGTCGTGCTGGCCGACGCCGAACTGGACGCCGGCGATGGCGCCAGCGGCGAGGCCGCCGCCCGGCGCGCGCTGGCGCTGGCACCAGGGCATCCCGAAGCGCTTGCACGCCTGGGCCGCGCGCAGTGGCTGCGCGGCCAGCACCGCGCGGCCGCGGACAGCCTCGGCCAGGCCGCCCGCGCGGCTCCCCGCCACCCCGGCATCGCGCTGTGGCTGGGCCATGTGCTCGAAGATATCGGCGAGGCCGAAGCCGCGGCAGACGCCTATGCCCGCGCCCATGCCCTTGCGCCAGGCTCGGCACAGATCGCGGCCTATCTCCTTGCCTGGCGCAGGCGGCTCTGCGACTGGCGCGGTCTGGACGCGCTGTCGGCCCAGGTGCGCGCTGCGGTGGCCCAGGGCGAGGCGGCGGTGGAGCCGTTCGCTTTCCTCAGCGAAGACGGCGACGCCCTGGAGCAGCTCCGCTGCGCGCGCCTCAACGCCATCGGCGTCGCGCGCGCGGTCCGCCCGCTGCCGCCACGCGGGCCCGCCGGCGACGGTCCGCTGCGCATCGGCCTGCTGTCCAACGGCTTCGGCGCCCACCCCACCGGCCTGCTCACGGTCGCCTTCCTGGAAGCGCTGCGCACCGAGCCCGGACTCGAGGTCCATCTGTTCGCGCTCAATGCCGGCGACGGCAGCCTGGTCCGCCAGCGACTCGAAGCCGCCACCACGCTGCATGACGTGTCCGCCCACCCGCACGCGGCGGTGGCCATGCGCATCCGCGAGACCGGCATCGACGTCCTCCACGACCTGCGCGGCTGGGGCGGCGGCGGCACCCCCGCGGTGCTCGCGATGCGGCCCGCACCCGTGCAGGTCAACTGGCTGGCCTACCCCGGCACGTCGGGCGCGCCCTGGATCGACTACGTGCTGGCCGACGGCTTCGTGCTGCCGCAGGCCCTCGAGGCGGGGTTTTCCGAAGCCGTCGCGCGGCTGCCGCGCTGCTTCCAGCCCTCCGATACGCGTCGCGCACCGGCAGCGCCGCCTGCGCGCGCCGAATGCGGGCTCCCGGACACCGGCGTGGTGTTCTGCTGCTTCAACAACAGTTACAAGACCAATCCGGCCAGCTTCATGCGTGCGATGGCCGTACTGCGCGGCGTACCCGGCAGCACGCTGTGGCTGCTCTCCGGTCCCGGAGGTGGCGACGAGCGCCTGCGCGCCGCCGCGACCTCGGCTGGCGTCGACCCGGCGCGCCTGGTCTTCATGGCCAAGCAGCCCCACGCGGCCTACCTGGCGCGGCTGCAGCTCGCCGACCTCTTCCTCGACAGCAATCCCTACAACGCCCACACCACCGCCTCCGACGCGCTCTGGGCCGGCTGCCCGGTGCTGACGCGCCCCGGGCGCACCTTCGCCGCGCGCGTGGCCGGCAGCCTCAACCACCACCTCGGTCTTGGTGAACTCAACGTGGCCGACGACCGCGCCTTCGTCGAGCTCGCCATCGCACTGGGCAGTGACCCGGCCCGGCTCCACGATGTCCGCCTCCGCCTGCAGCAGCTTCGCGCCTCGTCGGGACTGTTCGACATGCCCGGCTTCGCGCGCGACTTCGCAGCCATGGCCAGGGCCATGGCCGACCGCCACCGCAGCGGCCTGATGCCGGCCCCCATCCAACTGCAGGAGGCGTCTTCGTGACCCGTGAATTCCGTGGCAAGGATTACAAGCGCGAGATCAAGGCGCTGCAGCTCGAGCTCGTCGCGATGGCACGCTGGGCGCGCCATCACGGCGAGCGCATCGTGGTCCTGCTCGAGGGTCGCGACACCGCGGGCAAGGGGGGCACGGTCAGGGCCATCACCGAGCACCTGGACACTCGCCAGTACCGCGTGGTCGCGCTGCCCAAGCCGAGCGAACGCGAGCAGGGAGAGTGGTACTTCCAGCGCTACGTCCCGCACCTGCCGAGCGCCGGCGAGATCGTGCTGTTCGACCGCAGCTGGTACAACCGTGCCGGCGTCGAACAGGTGATGGGCTTCGCCAGCAAGGACCAGGTCGACGCCTTCCTGCTGCAGGCGCCGGTATTCGAGAAGCTGCTCGTCGACGACGGCATCCGGCTCTTCAAGTACTGGCTGTGCTGCGACCAGGAGGAGCAGGAGGAGCGCTTCGCCGAACGCCGCGAGGATCCGCTCAAGGCCTGGAAGCTGTCACCCATCGATCTCGAGGCGCGGCTGCGCTACGACGACTACACCCGGGCCCGTGAAGCGATGCTGGTCGCCACGCACACCCCGCACGCGCCATGGAGCCTGGTCGACTACAACCACCAGAAGTCGGGGCGGCTGGCCCTGATCCGCAACCTGCTCGACCGCCTGCCCGACGTGACCGTGCCCGAGGTCCACCCCGAGTTCCCGCCGCTGCCGCAGCAGCCGCTCGAAGAGCGCTACGGCATGCTGGAACCGATCCCGCCCTACGCCATCGACGACGACTGAAGACCCTGCGGACGACTGGCTACCCCTGTAGGAGCAGCTCCTGTAGGAGCAGCTATAGCTGCGACCGGTCCCTGTCGGAGAACGACGGTTGCAACCAGGCAGCCCCGGAAATCGATCGCAGCTATAGCTGCTCCTACAGGGAGAGTGCGGGGTCGGGAGAGAGGGTGCGGGCCGGAGGGAAACGCGGGTCAGCTGCCCTGGCCGGGTGCCGGGCCGCCGGCGGCTTCGATCGCCTGTTCCAGGTCCGCGGCCGTCACCGGGCCGAGGAAGGTCTTCACCATGCGCCCGTCCGGCGCCACCAGGCAGGTGAGCGGCAGGCCGCGCGGAGTCGGGAAGTCACGCGGCGGGTCATAGGTGTCGATGATCGCCACCGGATACACAACCGGACGCTTCTGCAGGAACGCGCGCAGGGTCTCCGGGTCGGTGTCCTCGTAGGCCAGGCCGATGACCTCGATGTGCTCGTGCATGGCGTCAAGCGCGGACAGCTCGGGCATTTCCTTGATGCAGGGCGCGCACCAGGTCGCCCAGAAGTTCACCACAACCCAGCGGCCGCGGCGGTCGGCAAGATCGTAGCTGTCGCCGTCGAGAGTGGTCACGACCAGGGACGGATATTCGGCGCCGCCGGCATCCGGGACCGGGTCCGTCCCTTCAGCCGTGAGCCCGGGCGCAGCGTCCGCGTCGTCGTGTCCCCGCGCATCGTCGCGCTGGCAGGCGACAAGGAGTGCAAGGGCGAGGCAGGCGGCAAGGGCGAGGCGCAGTGGCATGTCGGTCATCCGGGCGGTTGGTCGAGGCAGTCGCCGACGCGGCGACGGAGCAGGTCGCGCAGCGGCAGCCGCAGCTGGTCGATGGTGGCGATCACCGCGGCGCCGCGGGCGTCATCGGCACCCGGCAGGTGCGCCTCGGCGATCGGGATGCGCAGCTGGCCGGCTTCGTACAGTTCGGCCAGGCTGAGGTCGTCGAGGTCGCGGGCCAGCAGCCATTCGCCGCCTTCCGCCCGGCGCACCACGCGGATCGATTCCAGCTGTCCGAGCGTCTCCTGCACCAGCGCGTCGGTGAGCACCGGCTCGCAGTCGAGGATCTCGTCGCTGTGCAGCCCCCTGCCCTCCGCGCGCGCCTCGCGCAGGCGGGCGAGCAGGCGCAGCATGGCGTAGATCTCGTAGCCCTGCGGCAAGCGCATGTGCGCCGGCTGGTAGCGGAACGCCGAGACCGACGACGCGAACGAGGCGCCCAGCAGCACGCTCACCCAGCCGAAGTACAGCCACAGCAGGAAGATCGGCACGAAGGCCACCGCGCCATAGATGTTCTGGTAACCGTTGAAGCTGCCAAGGTAGATGCCGATCAGGCGACGGCCGGCCTCGAGCAGCAGCACCGCCACCACCGCGCCGGCGAAGGCGTGCCGCCACTGCACGGTGCGGTGCGGCACCACGCGATAGATCATGGCAAACGCCAGCAGTTCGATGACCACCGGCGCGGCGCCCAGCAGGGTGGCCTGCAGCCATTGCCCGGCGCCGGTGCTGAACACCTCAAGCGCGAAGATCCGGCCAAGCACCGACAGGCTGGCCGCGGCCACCAGCGCGCCCAGGGTCAGCACCGTCCAGTACACCAGGAAGCGGGAGAACTTCGGCCGCGCGGAGTGCACGCGCCAGATCCGGTTGAAGGCGGACTCGATCCCGAACAGCGTCACCAGCACCGAGACCACCAGTGCGATCACGCCCACGGCGGTGAGCTTGCCGGTGTTGCCGGAGAACGACAGCAGCCAATCTCGGATGCCCTCGGCCGAGCTGGGTACGAAGTTGGCGAAGATGAAGCCGGTCAGCAGGTCGCGCCATTCCTCGAACACCGGGAACGCCGACAGCACGCCGAACACCACCATCGACAGCGGCACCAGGGCGAAGGTGGTGGTGAACGACAGCGCGCCGGCGGCCTCGAACAGGCGATCGTCGAGGAACCGCCGCCAGAGGAAACGGGCGAAGGTCGTGGCGCGCGCGCGGTCGCGCAGGCGCTCGCCCCAGCGGTTGAGCGAATCCAGTGGCTCCATCGCCGCGAGGTTAACCGATCGCGCGGCAAGCGGCGCCGCGCGCCCGCCTGCGGCTATGCTTGCCGGCCCCGGAGGAGAACCCATGGCCGAGATCCTGGTCCTGTACTACAGCCGCGGCGGCTCGGTGGCCGCGCTCGCACGCCAGGTGGCGCGCGGCATCGGCGAGGTCGAGGGCATGTCCGCGCGCCTGCGCACCGTGCCGCCGGTGGCCCCGGTCACCGTGGTCGCGACCGCGCCGGTGCCCGAGGACGGCGCACCCTATGTCGAAACCCGCGATCTCGACGAGTGCGCCGGGCTGCTGCTCGGCAGCCCCACCCGCTTCGGCAACATGGCCGCGCCGATGAAGCATTTCATCGACGGCCTCGGCAGCGAGTGGGCCAGCGGCACCCTGGTCGGCAAGCCCGCGGCGGTGTTCACCTCGACCGCCACCATGCACGGCGGCCAGGAGTCCACCCTGCTCACGATGATGCTGCCGCTGCTGCACCACGGCTGCGTGATCGCGGGTATTCCGTTCACCGAGCCGGGGCTGTCCGCGACGCGCACCGGTGGCACGCCCTACGGCGCCAGCCACGTCGCCGGCGGCGACAACGATCCGACGCCCAGCGACGAAGAGGCGCGACTGGCACGTGCGCTGGGGCGGCGGATCGCCAGTCTCGCGGCGAGGCTTTCCTGATGGCCTTGCCGCTGTCTCGGGTGGCCCTTTCGGCCTTGCTGCTGGCCCTGGCTGCGCTGTTTGCCGCCTGGTTCGCGGACGACGCACGCTATCTGCAGGCGCTCGCGGTGTTCACGCTGCCGCCCCTGCTGCTCGGCATCGGCGTGCTGGCACGCCGGCGCACGGCCCCGTTCTGGGCCGGGGTGCTGGCGCTGGGCTGGTTCTGCCACGGCGTCATGCTGGCCTGGGAGCGGCCCGTCGACCGCGCCTGGGCGCTGGGCGAAGTGCTGCTTGCACTCGGCATCGTGTTTGCCGCGAACTGGCCCGGGCTGCGCGCGCGCTTCGGCGGGCCGGGCCGGGGGAAAGGAACAGCAGCCGAAGCCTCCGGTAGCGGGCGGCCCGACGCGAACGACTAGAATGCGCAGCCCGCCGGTCGGCCGGCGCACTGCGCCAGCCACGGCCGCATGCCTTTGAGGAACACGCGATGGAAGAACTGCTGATCGTCACCACCGGCGGCACGATCGACAAGGTCTATTTCGACGACAAGTCGGATTTCCAGGTCGGCGAGCCGCAGATCGGGCGGATCCTCGAAGAGCTTGGCGTGGCGTTCCGCTTCCGGGTGATCCCGATCATCCGCAAGGACTCGCTGCACATCGACGACGCCGACCGCGAGCTGCTGCGCGCCACCATCGCAGCGCAGCAGGCGCGCCACGTCCTGGTCACCCACGGCACCGACACCATGGTCGAGACCGCGAAGGCGCTGTCCGCGCTCGAGGACAGGACCATCGTCCTCACCGGCGCGCTCAACCCGGCGCGCTTCCGCGGCTCGGACGCGGAGTTCAACATCGGCACCGCCGTCGGCGCCGTGCAATCGCTGCCGGCCGGCGTCTACATCGCCATGAACGGGCGCATCTGGGACCCGCTCACCGTGCGCAAGAACGTCGCCGCCAACCGTTTCGAGGCCGCCTGACCCGGCACTACGGTCCGACCTGTCGCGGCACCGGCAGCACGCAGCCTCAGATCAGGGTCGCGGCGGCATGGGCCGGGTGCGCGGCGGTCCGTCAGAAGGCGGCCGGGCCGGCGGCTGCGGCGTCCGCCGCACCCGCGTCTGCTTGCCCAGCTCGCCCATGAAGGCCAGGCCCAGGCGGGCGATGATGGTGGCGTGCACGGCATCGCCACCGAGGTTCTCGAGGGTGTCGTCCGGCGTGTGCAGGAGCGGGAAGAACGGTCCCTCGTCATACATCGCCGCGGGGAACCCGGCCTGCATCCATGACGCGTGGTCGGAGCAGGCATAGCCGCAGCTCGAGTCGCTGCGGGTATGGCCCAGCGGCGCGAGGTAGACGTCGAACAGGTCTTTGAGGAACTGCACCAGCTGCGGGTGCGAGTTGTCCGTCATGACCCGGATGTCGCTGGTCGAGCCGGGTGCGCGGTAATTCGTCATGTCCATCTGCAGCACGCCGACCACGTTGCGACCCTCGGTCGCGAAGCGCTGCGCAATGGCACGCGAACCGCGCAGCCCGACCTCCTCCGCCGAGTAGCCCATGAACATCACCGTGCGCCGGGGCCGGTAGCCCTCGGCCATGGCGATGCGCAGCACTTCGGTGAGGGTGGCGATTCCCGAGGCGTCGTCGTCGGCGCCCGGCGCATCCATGCCGTTGCCCGAGCCGACGTAGGAAATCGAGTCCAGGTGGCCGCCCAGGACCACGATCTCGTCGGCGAGGTCGGTGCCCTGGATGGTGAGGATGACCGAAGGCTGGCCCGCGCAGTTGTTGCAGCCGGTGAACAGCTCGGCGCTGACATCGCTGCGGCCGGCGGCCAGCGCCAGCCATTGGTCGCGGATCCACAGCGGGGCGGCATGGCCGTGCGCGCTGGCGTAGTAGCGGTTGGGCCAGACCGTGGACAGGTGCTGGATGGTGGCCCTGATCGCCGGCTCCGACACCTGCGGCAGCCAGCCTTCGACCATGCGCTGCTGGTCGATCGTGTAATCCGGCAGCGTCGCCCGGAGGCCGCGCAACGCGGTGTCCGACGCCACGAAGGCCTCGGCTTCGGCACGCGTCGCGAACGCGAAGAAGCCGCCGCAGCGGCGCTCGACCTCGTGCACGTGCCGGCTCAGGTCGGCGACCTGGTGCTCGCGCAGCGTAGCCAACACCAGCGGCCGCCCCAGGGCATCGCGCCGCGCGGCGACCTGCCCGCTGAAGTCGCGCAGCGCGGCCTCGAAGGTGCCGCGCTCGGCAACCACGTGCACCGGCGTCATCGGATCGAAGGCCGACGCTCCATGCTCGTGCGCCAGCGCGGCGCTGCCCGCAAGCAGCATGCCGGCGATCGCGATCGCCTTTGCCAGAATCCCCGTCTTCATGGTCCTTCCCCGGCCCGTTTCCGTGGCCGCGATCATTGCACGTCGAGCGCTGCGCTCGCGGCCGCCGGCAGTGGCGGCGGAAAAAAGGGCTCTTCTCCCGATTGAGGGAGAGACGTACGGCCGACCCGGCAGAGTGGCTGGTTCTTGTCGAGGCTCCGGGGGTGCTGACGTGACAGTTGGAGCGCGTTGTTACGTCTGCAGCTGCTCCGTTCTTGTCTGCGCTGCCCGTCCGGCGCATTTCTCCGTTGTAGCCCGCGCTGTCCGTCCCGTGCATTTCTCCGTTGTGGTCCGCGCTGCCCGTCCCGTGCATTTCTCCGTTGTAGCCCGCGCTGCCCGTCCCGCGCACAGGGGGTGTGCTGCGCCGGCCGTCTCCGCGTCCTGCTCCCAGCGGCCGGGCGCCGGCCATCCATGGCCGGCTCTCCGCACACC
>NZ_JBCLUZ010000046.1:0-17878 GCF_039548395.1 Luteimonas changyuni | reverse complement strand
GAGGCAGGGGGGATGCCCAGAGCCGGCCATGGATGGCCGGCGGCCGGAACTGGGAGCAGGATGCGCATATTCCGGCTGGGCATCCCCCCTGCCTCCACGGCGGGCAGCGCACACCCTCCCGGAGCAACCAATCGAAAGCCCCCCAATCGGGAGAAGAACCTGTTTGCCCGCGTCCGGCGATCAGCGATCAGCGCCCAGCGGCCACACCGCGGCCGATCAGTACTCAGCCGGAATGCATCAGCGCGTAGTCGATCGCCGCCCGCACCGCCGCCACCTGGGCCGCGTTGCACTGCGCGGCCGTGGCCGACGGGCTGTCCGGATAGACCTCGGTGGTGGTGACGTAGCGCGCATCGGTCAGGCTGGCGCACAGGCCCAGCGCCTTGACCGGGTAGTTGATCACGCCGTGGGCGACGACCGCCGAACCGATCATTTCACCCTTGGCGTCGGCCGGTGCGATGTGGGTCACCTGCTCCACTGCTGCGATCACCGCCTGCTGGAAGTCCGGCTGCGGATTGTCGCTGTCGCCCACCAGATAGAAGCCGTCCGGGATCGAGCCCGGCTCGAAGGGCTTGCCGTCGCGTGAGGCCAGCGCCGGGCGGAACTCCGACTCGTCGGTGTCCGTGGTTTCGTGCAGGTCGATGTGCATCAGCACGCGTCCCCGCAACGATGCCGCCAACTGCATGAGCGCGGCGGATTCGGGCGCCGGGCTGTCGGGCGCGAACGAGCGATTGGGATCGACCGCCTCCGGATTCCAGCGCTGGAAATGCTCGTAGCCCCACGGACTCACGCAAGGGGCGACCACCAGGTTGGCGCGACCGGCATGTTCCCGCGCATGCTCCGACGCAAACTGCAGGGCGCCATGCACCCCGCTGGTCTCATAACCGTGCACGCCGCCGGTGACCAGCATCACCGGCAGCGCCTCGTCCCAGCCGCGGCTCCGGAGCGCCAGCAGCGGGTAACGGTCGGTGTCGTACGCAAGCTCTCCGTATTCGATCACCTCCCAGTCCCTGGCCAGGCCCTCGATCACCGTCAGCACCTCGTCGCGGTAGCTGCGCTGGCGACGCTGCACCGCACGCCACGCCACGCGCTCGGCCTCGCCCCAGGGCTGGCCGGGGATACCGATGGAATAGAAGTGCTGCGTGTCCGCCATCTCGATTGCCCTGAACTCGAATAGGCCGGCGACTGTATCAGCCGCCCGCAACTCTTAACATCCATCGCGATAAAGCGATATGATTCGCCAATACCAGACGGACACCCCCGATGACTCCGATTAGCTTCGAGTTCTACCCGCCCAAGGACGACGGACAGCGCGCCCAGCTCGACCGCACCGCGGCCAGACTCAAGGCCTGGGCGCCCGACTACGTCTCCTGCACCTTTGGTGCCGGCGGCTCGACGCTCAGCTATACCGGCGACACCGTGCGCGGGCTGATCGATGACCATGGCCTGGACGCCGCACCACACCTCTCGTGCGTGGGCGGCACCCGCGATGAAATCGCCGCCCTGCTGGCGCGCTACCGCGAAACCGGCTGCCACCGCATCGTCGCCCTGCGCGGCGACCTGCCATCGGGCATGGGCCATCCCGGCGAGTTCCGCTACGCCGCGGACCTTGTCGCGTTCATCCGCGCCGGGCACGGCGACCATTTCCACATCGAGGTCGCCTGCTATCCGGAAATCCATCCCCAGGCCGAGGACGCACACGCCGACCTGCGCCACTTCAAGGCCAAGATCGACGCCGGTGCCGACGGTGCGATCACCCAGTATTTCTACAACGCCGACGCCTATTTCCGCTTCGCGGACGAAGCCCGGTCGGCCGGCGTGGACGTTCCGATCGTGCCCGGGGTGATGCCGATCGTGAACTTCAGCCAGCTCCGGCGCTTCTCCGAAGCCTGCGGCGCCGAAATCCCGCGCTGGCTGGCCAAGCGCATGGCGTCCCATGGCGACGATGTCGAGAGCATCCGCGAGCTGGGTGCGGACTTCGTCGCCGATCTGTGCCGGCGCCTGATCGAGGGCGGCGCGCCGGGACTGCACTTCTACACGCTCAACCTCGCGCGCCCGACCGCGGCCGTGCTCGACAGGCTGTCCTGAGACCCCCGCGGCCGCGCTTCTGCGCGGCAGCGTGCCGCTGTACCCTTTGCCGATGCCGTACCTGCGACATCCCGCCCGGGCCGCTGCACTGCTATCGGCCATGGCGATGCTCGCCGTGGCCGCGGCCTTGCCCGCGCCCGTCCACGCCCAGATCCGGCAATGCACCACGCCCGACGGCGGGACCGTCTACACCGATCGCAGCTGTGATTCGCTGGGCGCGATCGAGAACCGGCCAGCGGCGGAGGGCGGGGCTGGCAGCGGCGCCAACGCCGCGCCACGCTATCGCGGTGGCTGCGCGCGCCGCCTGCGCGACCTCGTGTTCGAAGTCACCGCGGCCATCGACGCCCGCGACACCAACCGGCTGGCCCGCAGCTACCACTGGCCCGGCATCTCCACGCGCAGCGGCTATGCGCTGATCGAGCGGCTTGACGCGATCGCCAGCCGCCCGCTGGTCAATATCACCGCCCTTCGCCCGGCCCGGACGGTGGTCGCAGCCAGCGGACAGTCCTCGTGGGGCATACCCGCGACCCTGACCGCTCCACCGCCACCGCCGGCGACGCCCGAGCCTCCGCAGCGCCCGGTCGCGCTGCGCATCGACCAGGTGCTGGCCGACGGCATCACCCCGTCCAGCACCACCTTCCGGCTGCGCAGGCACATGGACTGCTGGTGGATCGCGCTCTGAGCGCGCAGCGGCACGACGGCCTGCGCCACAATGACGGTTCCACAAGGCGGAGCAATGCGATGCAGTACCCGGAATGGATCTGGCACAACGGCGGCATCAAGCCCTGGGCGGAAGCGAACACCCACGTGATGTCGCACGGGCTGCACTACGGCTCGTCGGTGTTCGAGGGCATCCGCGCCTACAGGACTCCCGGCGGCGGCGCGATCTTCCGCCTGCAGGATCATATCCGCCGCCTGTTCGCCTCGGCGCGCATCTACGACATGGTGATCCCGTACACGCTGGAAGAACTCACCGCCGCCTGCCACGAAGTCATCCACCGCAACGCACTGGAGCAGGCCTACCTCCGGCCGGTTGCGTGGCGCGGCCTGGGCGGCTTCGGGCTCAGCGCGGAGACGCCGATCGACGTCGCGGTGGCGAGCTGGCACATGGGGCCCTACCTCGGCGAGGGCGCGCTCACGGAGGGCATCGACGCCTGCGTCTCCAGCTGGCAGCGCTTCGCCCCCAATACCATTCCCGCCGGCGCCAAGGCCGGCGGCAACTATCTGTCGGGCCAGCTGGTGGCGCGCGAGGCACGGCGCCTGGGCTTCGGCGAGGGCATCGCCCTGGCGTCGACCGGCCTGCTCAGCGAAGGCGCGGGCGAGAACCTGTTCCTGGTCTTCGATGGCGTCCTGCACACACCGCCGGTGAGCGCCGCGCTGCTCAACGGCATCACCCGCGATTCGATCATCCAGCTGGCGAAGGACGCCGGCATCGCCGTGGTCGAGCGCGACCTGCCGCGCGAATACCTCTACCTGTGCGACGAGCTGTTCATGTGCGGCACTGCCGCCGAGATCACGCCGATCCGTTCGGTCGATGGCCGCCAGGTCGGCGCCGGACGCGCCGGCCCGGTGACCCTGCGCCTGCAGGAGCTGTTCTTCGGCCTGTTCGAAGGCCGCACGCCGGATACCCGCGGCTGGCTGGAACCGCTGGCCTCATAGGCGTCGATGGCGCCGGGCGCGGGCGGCTGCCCGGCGGCCATCAGCCGGTCGCCGTGTCGCCGGCATCGAAGTACAGCGTGGCGACCACGCCGCGCTCGGCGCCCGGCACCACGCGCACCTGCCAGTCGTAGAGCCGGCACAGGCGGCGCACGATGGACAGGCCGATGCCGCCGCCGTGGGTGTGCTCCGCGTGGCTGCCGCGGTAGCCGCGTTCGAACAGGTGCGCGGCGTCCTCCGCGCTGAGGCCCGGGCCGGAATCGATCACGTCGACGGCGTTGTCGTGCAGGCGGACCACGATCGTGCCGGCCATGGTGTACTTCACGGCATTGCCGATCAGGTTGCCCAGCGCAACCGACACCGCAGCCTCCGGCGCGTCCACCATCAGGCGCCCGGCCTCGCCTTCCAGGCGAAGCTCCAGCGGCTTGCCGCCGAGCTGCGAACGATGCGCCTCCAGCAGCTGCTCGGCGACGCGGCAGACATCGGTGCTGCCGTGTCCGCGCTCGGCGCGCGAGAGCAGCAGCAGCGCGCTGATCAGGTCGGTGCACTGCTGTTCGGCACGCTGGATGCGCTGCAGGCGTGCCAGCGTCTTGTCGTCGAGGCCGGGGCGCGACAGCAGCAGCTCCACCGCGCCCTTGACCACCGCCAGCGGCGTGCGCAGCTCGTGGCTGACGTCGGCGTTGAACTCCCGGTCGCGCTGCACCACCTCGGTGAGGCGTGCGGCGTAGTCGTCGAGCGCGGTCGCCAGCTCGCCGACCTCGTCGTCGGGGAAGTGCGGCGCCAATGCGCCGGGGCGTGCGCTGTCGCCCGACGCACCGAGGAGGTTCGCCAGCTCCGACACCGGCCGCATCACCCGCGATGCCGACCACCAGCCGATCACGCCGGCCAGCACGGTGAACAGGACCACCGCGGCGATCAGGATCAGCTTGATCCTGGCGCGCACCTCGGCGGTATTGGTCATGTCCTGGGCAAGGAAGAACCAGTACTCCGCGTCCTTCTTCACCACCAGCCGGTAGACGAACGGTTCGCCGTTCTCCTCGCCGGTGATGTTGTAGACGCCGGTCTCGAGCTCGGCCCAATCCGGCGGCACGTTGTGCAGCCGCCCGGGGCCATAGACGATCGCGCGCACGCTGCTCAGCGGCGCCCACTCGGCGCTGCGATCCTGGTAGAAGCGCTCGGCGTACTCGTCGACGTTGTGCTTGAGCACGCTGCCGACCGTCTGGTCCTCCACCACCGCGCCGACGAATACGGCCGCGATCGCGAACATCGCGGTCAGGCCAAGCCCGAGCAGGACGAACGAAAGGATGATCCGGCTGCGCAGCCGCCGGCGGTATCGCCTGCGGCCGAATCCTTTCGGCGCAGGCGCGTCGCCCTCAGCTTGGGACATCGGGCACGGCGATCCGGTAGCCGATGCCGTGGCGGGTCTGCACCAGCTGCGTGGGGAACGGCTTGTCGATCACCGCGCGCAGGCCGTGGATGTGGACGCGCAGGCTGTCGGAATCCGGCAGTTCCTCGCCCCAGACCCGGGTTTCCAGCTCCTGGCGGGTGACCACCGCCGGCGAGGCCTCCATCAGCGACTGCAGGATCTTGAGCGCGGTGGGATTGAGCTGCACCAGCTTGCCGCCGCGGCGCACCTCGAGGGTGTCGAGGTTGTACTCGAGGTCCCCGACCTCGAGCACGCGCGTCTGCACGCCCTTGCCACGACGCGCCAGGGCGTTGAGCCGGACCTCCACTTCCTGCAGCGCGAACGGCTTGATCAGGTAGTCGTCGGCGCCGGAGTCGAAGCCGGCAAGCTTGCTGTCGAGGCTGTCGCGGGCCGTCAGCATCAGCACCGGCGTCTGCTTGCGGGCCTCGTTGCGCAGCTTGCGGCAGACTTCCAGGCCATCCATCCCGGGCAGGTTGAGGTCGAGCACCACCGCGTCGAAATCATGGACCACGGCAAGGTGCAGGCCGGTGACTCCGTCCGCGGCAAAATCGACCGTATGACCCCGGTCTTCCAGATAGTCGCCGATGTTGGCGGCGATGTCCTGGTTGTCTTCGATGACGAGAATGCGCACTGGAGCCCCTTACATGCCGTTGGGATTGTCGCCCATGGCCCTTGGGTTGTACCTCAGGAAGTCCTTGGCTGAGTCCCTGGCGCGACGACGGTCGCCCACGGTCATGCAGACGTTGGTGGACATGTTCGAACCGGTCGCCTTCTCACGCCTGCAGACCATGCGGCTGTCCGCATGGGCGCGCACCAGCAGGGTGTTGATCCGCTCCTGCTCGTTGAACACCTCGATCCTGGTGTCATGCGGAAGCTCGTCCACGCTCGCGGTACGGCTGCCCAGCAGGCTGGTGATACGTGCCAGCGACGACCTGACCACCTGAGCGTCATCCGCGGCGATCTCACTGTAGGTCTCGCCGTCGTCCAGGGCCTTGAAGATGGCGTCGCGCTGGGCAATGAACGAACCGCTCATGTCCAGCCCCTTGCCGGGCTGGAAGGTTTCGCCTGCCGCACCGGTATTGGCAACGGCCGGGGCCGACATGAGCAACGCGAAAAGAACCAACATCAAATGCCTGTACATTTTTTCATGACCTCGCGGTGACTTGTGGGAAGTGGCGTGGACAGCGCCGTGGCAGGCGACTGGATGGCGCTTGATTCTGCCTGCCTGCCCAGCCTTGCACAATTGCAACCAGTCAAAGCGGCAGCCACAAAATGGCCCGGGCGAAAATTTCGCCCGGGCCCAAATAGGTATTGACCCGATTGACCACAATCCACAGCTGACGACTGGAGAGTTCCGAAGCACGCGAACACGTTCCTCGTGAACCACGCTACTCGCGGATTGATTAAGGGGTCGTTAAATTCCCGTCAAATTTCGTTTCGGGGCAGTTCGTCTTGCGCGCGTGCGCGAGGCCATTCCCGCCCCGGTGGCCGCCGCCGCGACGAATTCGATGATTTTTCCGGCAACATCGACACCGGTGGAACACTCGATGCCTTCCAGGCCAGGCGAGGCATTGACTTCCAGCACCAGCGCCCCCCGCGCGGATGACACCAGGTCGACCCCCGCCACGCCCAGGCCCAGCACCTTCGCCGCGCGCACGGCCACCGCTGCCACGTCCGCATCCACCGCAACCCCCTCGGCCCTGCCACCGCGATGCAGGTTGGCGCGGAAATCTCCCTCGGGCGCATGCCGCCGCATCGCCGCCACCACTTCGTCGCCCACCACCAGGCAACGGATATCCGCGCCACCAGCCTCGGCGATGAACTCCTGCAGCAGGAAGGTCGCGTACAGGCCGCGCAGGGCATCGACCACCCCGCGCGAGGCCGAAGCTTTCTCGGTCAGCATCACCCCGCGCCCCTGGGTGCCTTCGGTGAGCTTGATCACGTGCGGCGGCTCGCCGAGCATCGCCAGCAGGTCGTCGGTGTCGTCGGGGTTGTCGCCGAACACGGTGACCGGCATGTCGATGCCCTGCGCTGCCAGCAGCTGGTGGCAGCGCAGCTTGTCGCGCGCGGCCATGATCGCCGCCGACGGATTGGGCGTATGGCAGCCCATCAGTTCGAACTGGTGCAGCACGGCGTTGCCGTAACGGTTGATCGAAGCACCGATGCGCGGGATCACGGCGCTGTAGCCGGCCAGCGACTGCGCCTTGTAGCGCAGCGCAAAACCCTCCTTGCCGATGCGCATGTAACAGCGCAGCGGATCCAGCACCCGGGCGCTGTGCCCGCGCTGGCGCGCGGCCTCGACCAGGCGCCGGGTCGAATACAGTTTGCCGTTGCGCGACAGGATGGCGAGCTTCATGGGCGCGGCGCCTGGACGTGAGCCGTGGAGGACGGCTTTAGCGGGCGATCTTGGCCGCGGTGTCGAGGTACTTCTGCCCCTGGGCCCTGACCGTGTCGACCTCGTAGCGCTCGGACGACACGTGCACGGCTTCCAGCGTTTCGGCCAGGTCATCGAGCTCGGACGAGATCTTCTCCAGCGCGTTCTCGAGGGTGTAGGTCAGCTCGTGGATCTTCGCCGTGTGCTCCGGCCGCAGATCGTCCTCAGCGAGGACCGCCGCCAGCTGTGCGTTGTAGTTCGTGAAGTTGGCCAGCGCCTGGTCAAGCGTGGCCGAGGCCTCGCCTTCGAAATGCTCGGGGCGCTCGTCCGCCTGCGCGGTGCCGCAAAGGCCCAGCGCAAGCAGGGGGGCGGCAAACAGCAGGGACAGGTTCTTCATGGTGACTCCGGGGACGTGGGGACAGCAGATGATAATGAATCCCATTACCAGATGCATGCACGTCGGCAACCGCGCGGTCGCCTGCGGTTCCATGGGCCGGGAAGGGAAGTGGAGCGGGTGAAGGGAATCGAACCCTCGTCGTAAGCTTGGGAAGCTTCTGCTCTGCCATTGAGCTACACCCGCATCTGGCACAAGTCTAGGGCCCGGTCGCGGCCCTTGGCAACGCGCGCGTGCACACCCGATCGGCCCGCTGCGCGGAGTGGCCGCGCGGCGGGCCGGGACTCAGAAGCCGGCGCCGACGCTGGCGAAGACCATCGCGTGCTTGCCGCGCTTCTCGCCGCTGTTGACGCTGGCGCCGATGTTGGCGTCCAGGCCGAACAGCTGCGTGCGCGCGCCGAAGGTCAGGGTCACCCAGGACTGGTCGTACTCGACGCCGGGCACGGCATAGGGCAGCGAGCCGGCGATCGACTGCGAGCGTGCGAAGGCCTGCCCGGCCTCGTCCTCGAATTCGCGGTCGACGGTCAGCCGCGCGTAGGGCTGCAGGTGGTCGTGGATCTCGTAGGCAAGCTGCCAGCCGGCGCTGCCGACCGTGGAATCGAACTCCTGGTCGAGGTAGCCCAGCGAGGTCGACAGGCCCGGGTCGCTCTCGTTGAAGCCGTCGATCTCGATCTGCTGCATGACCACGCCCAGCACCGGACCGTGGCGCAGCGCGCCGTCGCCGAACTCCCAGCCGCCCTGCACGGCCAGGCCGAGGTTGCTGCCGTCGGTGGAACCGGAATGCATACGCAGCGCCGGGCCCATGGCCACCTGGCGTTCGATGTCGAAGTCCAGGCTGGTGTAGCTGAGCTGGCCGTTGAGCCAGCCGCCGGCGTCGCTCTTCCAGCCCAGGTAGCCACCGACCGAAATCTCGGACTGGTCCCATTCGCCGCGGCGCCTGCCCCAGTCGTTGGCCTGCGCGCCGTAACCGATGAAGCCGCCATAGACCAGGCTGTCGCTGCCCCAGTCCATGCCGACCGTCAGCGCCGGGCCGGCGCCGTCGTAGTGGTCACCGTGGGCGTAGCGCTGGAAGTCCCCGCGCAGGTCGGCCCACCAGCGCGAACCCGAGGCATCGCCGCGGCCTGCGATCTGCGCATCCACGCGCGCGGCGCGGTTGCGGCCGGTGCCTGCGGCCGAGTGCGGCAGCACCGCCATCTGCCGCGGGCCTTCGATCGCGGCCATGGCCAGGTCGGCGAGCGCGCGGTGCGCGCCGCTGGCGGGGTGCACGCCGTCCGCGAACAGATAGGTCTGCGGCGCATCCGGGCTGACCAGGCTGGTCGGGTTGCAGGTCAGCGACTGCGCGGTGATCTGCGGCATGCAGGCGGTTCCGGTGACGTTGCTGATCCCGAACATCGCCGGATTGGCCGCAACCTCGCGCAGGAAGCTGAAGGCATCGACCGGGATCACGCTCAGGCCGTTGGCCGCCAGCGCGCCGAACAGGGCCTCGTTGTACATGGTCGAAAGCGCGGTGGCCTGCGCCTGCGCGCCCGGGCCCTGGGCGATCTGCGCCGGGGTCAGGCCGAGGTCGGGAATGTTGGGCACCAGCACGTAGCGCGCGCCGGCCGCCTGCAGGCTGCCGATGATCCCGACCTGCGCGGCCACCGCGCCACCGATGATCGCCTGGGCATTGGCCGGGTCGGCGGCGACTGCGAACAGGTCGTTTGCGCCGCCCCAGACCGTGTACAGGGCATCTGGATCGGCGCGGCCGCCGTTGGCGGCGAGGTAGGCCGTGGCCTGGGTCGCCAGCGACGGAGTGAAGCCGAGCGCACCGTTGACGTCGACGCCGTTGCGGGAGCCACCGGCAGCGTAGTTGTCGCCGGACTGGCCGTTGCCGTTGGGCGAGGCGTCGGTGCCGTAGTGCTGCGCGAGCCACTGCGACCAGACCAGTCCCGGATTGGTGGTGAACTGGCCGGTGACCGCCTGCACGCCCGGCGGCAGCAGCGGCCGGAAGTAACCGGCATCGGTCAGGCTGTCGCCGAAGAACACCGTCTGCGAGAACGGCTGCTCGTTGGCGGCGGCGACCACGGGCAGCGCGGCCAGCGCGAGCGCGGCAGTCAGCAGGGTGCGACGGAGGGTGCGGGGCTTCTTCGGCATCTTGGATTCCTTGGCGGGCGGTATCAGGACGCCTGCGCCTGACATGAAACCGGCATCTTTCCACGGCGGCGGCGCGCCGCTCAATAGTGCACTGCGGCATCGACGGGACCCGGCATGCAATCGGATTGCCGGCGGGCCACAATGGCGCCATGGACATCATCCTCAACGGCGAGCCGCAGGCCCTGCCCGGCCCCTGCACCGTCCTCGCCCTGCTTGAATCCAGCGAGCTGGCCGGGCGCAAGGTGGCGGTGGAAGTGAACGGCACCATCATCCCGCGCAGCCTGCACGCCGAACACGCGCTGAAGGACGGCGACCGGATCGAGGTCGTGCACGCGCTGGGGGGCGGCTGAAGGGCGAAGGTTGCGCAATAATGGCGCAATGACCAGCCCAGACAATCACGGCGACGCCCTCGTCATCGCCGGCACGCCCTTCCGCTCCCGCCTGCTCACCGGCACCGGCAAGTTCAAGGACCTCGACGAGACCCGCCTGGCCACCGAGGCCGCGGGCGCCGAGATCGTCACCGTGGCCATCCGCCGCACGAATATCGGACAGGATCCGAACGAGCCGAACCTGCTCGACGTGCTGCCGCCGGACCGCTACACCATCCTGCCCAACACCGCCGGCTGCTACACCGCGGAGGAAGCGGTGCGCACCCTGCGCCTGGCCCGCGAGCTGCTGGACGGCCGCTCGCTGGTCAAGCTGGAAGTGTTGGGCGACCGCAAGACCCTGTACCCCGACGTGGTGCAGACGCTGAAGGCCGCCGAGCTGCTGGTCGCGGATGGCTTCGACGTCATGGTCTACACCTCCGACGACCCGATCCTGGCCAAGCAGCTGGAGGAGATCGGCTGCGTGGCGGTGATGCCGCTGGCGGCGCCGATCGGCTCCGGCCTGGGCATCCAGAACAAATGGAGCCTGCTCGAGATCGTCGACAACGCCAAGGTGCCGATCATCGTCGACGCCGGTGTCGGCACCGCGTCGGATGCCGCCATCGCCATGGAGCTCGGCTGCGACGGCGTGCTGATGAACACCGCCATTGCCGGCGCCCGCGAACCGGTCTTGATGGCGCACGCGATGAAGCTTGCCGTCGAGGCCGGTCGCGCAGCCTTCCGCGCCGGCCGCATCCCGCGCAAGCGCTACGCCAGCGCCTCGTCCCCGCTCGACGGCCTCGTCGGCTGATGCAGAGGACTGCTCCACCCGTGGGAGCGGCTACAGCCGCGACAGGCTTTCGCCGGCACCAGGGCCAGGATGTCGAGCGCGGCCATAGCCGTTCCCACAGGGCCGCCGTTGCATGCGGCGGGGCCGCATGACGGATCCATTCTCCAGCCCCGGCTCCAAGGCACCCCCAAAACCCTTCACGCTCGAAGATGGCAATCGCCGCGTGCGCAGCTTCGTGCTGCGCCAGGGGCGGTTCACGCCGGCGCAGCAGCGCGCCTTCGATGCCCAGTGGCCGCGCTTCGGGCTGGACTACGCCGGCACGCCGCGCGACTACGACGCCGCCTTCGGCCGCAGCGCGCCGCGGATCCTCGAAATCGGCTTCGGCAACGGCGAGGCGCTGCGCCATTCGGCCGCGCACGACCCGGCCCGCGACCACATCGGCATCGAGGTCCATGCGCCCGGGGTCGGTCGCCTGCTCAACGCACTCGCCGAAGACGGCAGCGACAACGTCCGCATCTACCACCACGACGCGGTGGAAGTGCTGGAGAACGAGGTCGCCGATGCAGGCCTCGACGAAGTCCGCATCTACTTCCCCGATCCCTGGCACAAGAAGCGCCACAACAAGCGCCGGCTGGTGAATCCCGGGTTCGCCGCATTGCTTGTGCGCAAGCTCGCGCCCGATGGCCGCTTGCACCTCGCCACCGATTGGCACGACTATGCCGAACAGATGTGGGACGTGCTCGATGCCACGGAGGGCCTGCGCAACCGCGCCGGCGTCCGCGGCCATGTGGCGCGGCCGCTGTGGCGCCCGCAGACGCACTTCGAAAGCCGTGGCCAGCGCCTCGGCCACGGCGTGTGGGACCTGCTCTATGACAGGGTGCCCCACGACGGGGCGTTCCACGAAAGCAGGCCGCACGGCAGGACCGGGGACTAGACGCAGGACATGGAGACGCTGGCCCTCACCACCGACATGAAGCTCGTCCTCGGGCTGGTGGCGATGGTGATGGGGCTGTTCCTGTTCGAACGCGTGCGCGCCGACCTCGTTGCGCTGGTCGTGCTGGTGGTGCTGGGCCTGACCGGCCTGGTCGCGCCCGAGGACATCTTCAACGGCTTTTCGTCGAACGCGGTGATCAGCATCATCGCGACCATGATCCTGGGCATGGGCCTGGACCGCACCGGCGCGCTCAACCGCCTGGCCGCCTGGCTGCTGCGGCGGTCGAAGGGCGCGGAGAAGCGGCTGCTGCTCTACACCTCCGCGATCGCCGGCCTCAACTCGTCGTTCATGCAGAACCCGTCGGTGATGGCGCTGTACCTTCCGGTCGCCTCGCGCCTGGCCTCGCGCACCGGCCTGCGCCTGTCGCGCTTCCTGCTGCCGATCTGCGCCGCGATCATCATGGGCGGCTCGCTGACCATGGTCGGCAACTCGCCGCTGATCCTGCTCAACGACCTGCTGGTCGCGGCCAACGCCAACCTGCCGTCGGGCGTGGCCACGCTCGAGCCGCTGCCGATGTTCGCGCCCTTGCCGATCGGGCTGACCCTGCTTGTGATCGTCCTGGCCTACTTCCACTTCTTCGGCGACAGGCTGCTGGGCGGCGCTGGCGAGAGCGACGGCAGCGTGACCCCGGCGCGCACGCAGAGCTATTTCGCCCGCGCCTACGGCATCGATGGCGATGTGTTCGAACTCACCGTCAGCGCCGACAGCCCGCTGGTCGGCATGGCGCTGGGCGAGGCGGAAAGCCTGCATGGCGCGCCGCTGCTGCTGGCGCTGAAGACCGGCAACGACTCGCGCCTGGCGCCGCCCGCGGATGCCCGCATCTGGGTCGGCAGCGTGATCGGCGCGATGGGCCCGCGGCAGCAGATCGCGGATTTCGCACAGAACAACATGCTGCGCATGTCGAGCCGGCTGCGCGAGTTCGGCGACCTGTTCAATCCCAGCCGCGCCGGAATTTCCGAAGCCGTGGTGCCACCGACCTCGAAATTCATCGGCAAGACCCAGGCCGAGCTGGCGATGCGCAAGAACTACGGCATCAGCCTGCTGGCGGTGAACCGCGACAAGGAGGTGCTGCGCGAGGGCATCCGCAACCTGCCGCTGCGCGCCGGCGACATGCTGGTGCTGCACAGCATCTGGCAGGACCTGGCCAAGACCGCCGCCAACCGCGATTTCGTGGTGGTCACCGACTATCCCAAGGGCGAGCAGCGGCCGCACAAGTTCAAGATCGCGATGGCGATCTTCGCGGTCACGATCCTGGTGGCCCTGGGCTCGGACCTGCCGACCTCGATCGCGCTGATGACCGGCGTCGCCGGCATGCTGGTCTGCGGCGTGCTGAAGATGGACGAGGCCTATTCGGCGATCAGCTGGAAGACGGTGTTCCTGATGGCCTGCCTGATCCCGCTGGGCTGGGCCATGGACACCAGCGGCGCGGCGGCCTGGATCGCAGGCCACACGATTGAAGAACTGCCCAGCGGGCTGCCGGTATGGGTGATCCAGTTCACCGTGGCCGCGCTCACCTCGGTGTTTTCACTGGTCATCAGCCACGTCGGCGCGACGATCGTGATGGTGCCGCTGGCGATCAACCTGGCGCTGGCGGCAGGAGGCGACCCGACCGCGTTCGCGCTGATCGTGGCGCTGTCGGCTTCGAACAACCTGGTGACCGCATCCAACCCGGTGGTGTCGATGGTGACCGGCCCCGGCGACTACTCCGCGCGCGACCTCTGGCGGGTGGGCGCACCGCTTTCGGCCGGCTACCTGGCGGTGGTGGTCACTCTGGTGAACCTGATCTTCTGAGCGGCCCGGTGTCAGGGAGCATCGGCCAGCCAGACGGCGCCGTCACGCACTTCCACCGGCACCGCGCGCAGGGCGTCGCCGCGGCAGGGGCCGGCTTCGCAGACGCCGCCAACGGTCTCGAAGCTGGCACCGTGCACGGCGCACACCAGCAGCCCTTCCTTCGATTCCAGGAAGCGTCCCGGCGCCCAGTCCAGGCGTCGCCCGGCATGCGGACAGATGTTCAGCCAGGCACGCACGCCGCCAGCGGCATCGCGATGCAGGATCACCGATTCCGCAGCGCCATCGACCACCGCCTCGGCTTCCGCGAAGCCACCGGCCGCCAGCGCGTCGAGCGTCAACAGCGGCGCGTTTTCACCGGTGGTTAACACTTCACTTACATTTTCCGGAGCCATGGGCCTGATACTCACGTCATCATCGATTCCCCACATTCTGGCATTACCGCATGATCAACAGCAGTTTCCGCACCTTCCACGCCCGCTTCGATGCGAGCCAGCTCGGCGCCATGTTCGCGCCGCGCAAGCCGCGGCACCCGCTGTTGCGCATGGCGGTGGCCCTGCTTGGCCTGGCGCTGCTCGCCATGCTGCTGGTGCTTGGCGTGGTGGTCGGCACGGCGATGCTCGCGGTGGGCCTGGTCCGGCGCATCTTCAGCCGTCGCGGCAAGCCGCAGGCACGCGTGGGTACCGTGGTCGACGCCGAGTACCGCGTCGTCGACAAGCCGGCGCACACCCTGCCCTACTGAGCGCCCGCGCGCGCCCTTCCTGGAGCCATTCATGACCGACGTGATTCCCGCGCCGGCGCAGGTCCGCGTGCCCGTGCGCGGCGGCGGCCGCTTCCCCGTGCGCCGCGTGTACTGCGTGGGCCGCAACTTCGCCGACCACGCCCGCGAGATGGGCGCGCAGGCGCCGGCCTCGAAGGCCGAGCGCGGCAGCCCGGTGTTCTTCTCCAAGCCGGCGGACGCCATCACGACCGGCGGCGTGATCCACTACCCGCCCGCCACCGCCGACCTGCACCACGAGGTGGAGCTGGTGGTGGCGCTCGGTCGCGATGCGCCCGATGGCGTGCTGGATCCCGCCAGCGCCACGGCGCTGGTGTTCGGCTACGGCGTCGGCCTCGACCTCACCCGCCGCGACCTGCAGGCCGCGGCCAAGAAGGCCGGCCTGCCCTGGGACACCGGCAAGGGCTTTGACGAGTCGGCACCGCTGAGCGAACTGGTGCCGGCCGCCGACATCGGCGAACTGGCGCCGCGACGCCTGTCGCTGGCCGTGAACGGCGTCGAGCGCCAGGCCGCACCGCTGTCGGACCTGATCTGGGACGTGCCCGACATCCTGCACGAGCTGGCCAAGCTCTATGCCCTGCGCGCCGGCGACCTGGTGTTCATGGGCACCCCGGCCGGCGTGGCCGCGCTGCTGCCGGGCGACGAATGCGAGGCCCGCCTGGACGACGCCATCGTGCTGCGCTGCCGGATCGCCGCGGCCCGTGTAACCTGACCGTCGCCACTACCGGCACGACATGGAGAGCGCGATGGGCATGATGAGTGAGTTCAAGGAATTCGCGATGCGCGGCAGCGTCGTCGACCTCGCGGTCGGCGTGGTCATTGGCGCTGCGTTCGGCAAGATCGTGACCGCGCTGGTGGACAACGTGATCATGCCGCCGATCGGCCTGCTCATCGGTGGCGTCGACTTCTCCGATCTTGTCCTGACCCTGAAGGCCGAGACCGTGGACGCCGCCGGCGAAGTGGTGCCGGCGGTGGTGATCGGCTACGGCGAGTTCATCAACGCGCTGATCCAGTTCGTGATCGTCGCCTTCGCGATCTTCATGGTGGTCAGGGCGATCAACCGCCTGAACCGCAAGCCCGAAGCGCCGGCCGCACCCGAGGCCCCGGCCGAGGAAGTGGTGCTGCTGCGCGAGATCCGCGATTCCTTGAAGCGATAGCGCGCCCGCCCGCAGGGCAGGACTTCACGCACATCGACACGAAGCCGCGGCTTGCTAAGCTCGCGGCTTCGTCTTTCATGCAGCGGAGCGTCATGCGCCTGGTCCCGATAGTGCTCACCGCGGCGATTGCCGCAGCCATTTTCCCGGCCGCGGGCGCCTCCCCGACGCCCGGCGCTGTCACCGCCAACGGCACGTCCGCCAATGCGACCTCGGACGCGGCCGTGACCACGGCCACAACCCGGATCTCCGATGCCTCCATGGCCATTGCCGGCCAGCTGCGCGAAACCGCGCTGGCAAGCCCGCTCGCCTGGGACATCACCGAATCGCTGACCACCGAGATCGGCCCGCGCCTGGCCGGCAGCGAGGCCGACGCGCGCGCGGTGGAATGGGCAAAGGCGAAGTTCGCCGAACTCGGCTTCGACCGCGTCTGGACGGAACCGGTGAGCTTCCCGAAGTGGGTGCGCCGCGGCGAACACGCCGCCGTGCTGGGCGCCAATGCGCAGCCGCTGGCCCTGAGCGCGCTCGGCGGTAGCCCCGGCGGCACGGTCGAAGGCGAGATCGTGCGCTTTCCCGGCCTGGCGGAGCTGGAAGCCGCCCCGGCGGGATCGCTGGCGGGCAAGATCGTGTTTGTCGACTATGCGATGGAACGCGCCCGCGACGGCAGCGGCTACGGCCCGGGTTCGCGCGTGCGCAGCCGCGGTCCCTCGGAAGCGATCCGCGCCGGCGCCATCGGCTTCATCATGCGTTCGGCCGGCACCGACTCGCACCGCAACCCGCACACCGGCATCACCCGCTTTGACGATGGCCTGGAACCGGTGCCGGCCGCGGCGCTGGCGGTGCCCGACGCCGACCAGCTCACGCGCCTGCTCAAGCGCGGCCCGGTGCGCATCAGCCTGGCCCTGGACTGCGGCTGGGACGGCGAGTACACCTCGCAGAACGTGATCGGCGAGATGACCGGCGCCAGCCGCCCGGACGAGGTGGTGCTGATCGGCGCCCACCTCGATTCCTGGGACCTCGGCACCGGCGCGGTCGACGACGCCGCCGGCATCGGCATCACCATGGCGGCGGCGGTGCACATCGCGGCGATGGAGCGGCGCCCGGCGCGCAGCATCCGCGTGGTCGCCTTCGCCAACGAGGAACAGGGCCTGCACGGCGGCTTCGCCTACGCGGAGAAGCACGGCGCCGACGTCGCGCGCCACCAGCTGGTCGCCGAGAGCGACTTCGGCGCCGGCCGCATCTACGCCTTCAACACCGGCGCGCCCGCACACGCACAAGCCGCGGAGGCCCGCATTGCCGAGGCGCTCGCACCGCTGGGCATCGAACGCTCCGACGAAGGCGGCCCCGGCCCCGATGTGATCGGCATCTCCCGCGCCGGCGCCACCTGGGCCTGGCTCGGCCAGGACGGCAGCGATTACTTCGACCTGCACCACACGCCGGACGACACCCTGGACAAGATCGACCCGGCCGCGCTGGCCCAGAACGCGGCCGCCTACGCCGTGTTCGCATACCTGGCCGCGGATGCGGAAGGCGACTTCGGCAGTGCGCCGGTCGCGGGGCCGTGACGGCGTAGGGCTTTTTTTGGTTCTTCTCCCGATTGAGGGAGAGACGCATGGCCGGCCCGGCGTTGTGGCTGGTTCTTCTCGCGGCTCCGGGGTGCTGACGTGACGTTTGGAGCACGTTGTTGCGCGGGAGCTGCTCCGTTGTGGTCCGCGCTGCCCGTCCCGTGCATTTCTCCGATGTAACCCGCGCTGCCCGTCCCGTGCATTTCTCCGATGTAACCCGCGCTGCCCGTCCCGTGCATTTCTCCGATGTAACCCGCGCTGCCCGTCCCGCGCACAGGGGGTGTGCTGCGCCGGCCGTCTCCGCGTCCTGCTCCCAGCGGCCGGGCGCCGGCCATCCATGGCCGGCTCTCCGCACACCCCCTGTGCACGGGACGGG